>JADLAJ010000199.1 GCA_020848255.1 Chitinophagales bacterium | reverse complement strand
GGGAAGAACGTAATTATAAAGAACAGGTAGACAAAATGAATTTTGCTGCCGAAGCGGAAGGTGAATACCTGACAAATGAACAACTAGAAAAGAAAATTACGCAACTGAAAAAAGCCATGCAACGCGCTTCGCAACAAATGGATTTTATGGAAGCCGCCAGATTGAGAGACGAAATGTTTAAATGGCAGGAAAAACTAAATTCATAAACAGTACTTATTAAAACAAAATAACCATGCAAAAAACAATACTCATCACCGGTGCCAATTCCGGCTTAGGTTTCGAAGCAGCCAGACAATTGGCCAAACAGGGACATGAAATAATTCTGCTGTGTCGCAACAAAGAAAAAGGCGAACTGGCTATTGCCGACATCAAATCATTTTCCGGAAATCAGAATATACATCTCTATACAGCTAATTTAGCAATTCAAAAATCTGTAGAGACCGTTGCCGCACAAATAAAAAAAGACTTCGGTAAACTGGATGTATTGCTGAATAATGCCGGTGGGGTATTTTCCGATTTTCAGTTATCCGAAGATGGTATTGAAATGACAATGGCCAACAACCACTTCAATTATTTCTGGCTGACTTACTATTTGTTTGATTTGCTGAAAGCCGGAACCGACGCACGTATTATCAACGTCGCCAGTGACTCTCACTATCAGGCAAAAAACATCGACATAGAATCTTTCTATAAAAAGAAGGGAAGATATTTCGTGATGAGCGCTTATGAGCAAAGCAAACTGGCAAATGTATTATTCACTTACGCACTTGCAGAAAAAGCAAAACCGTTTAATATTACGGTCAATGCCTTGCATCCCGGTTTTGTATACACCCCTATCGGGAACAAAAACGGCAATGCGTTTTTCGGCTTCGTATGGAATACGGCTTCTAAATTATTTGGTCTTACGGTAGAGAAAGGTGCCAGCTCACATATCTATCTCGCAAGTTCCGATGACGTTAAAAATACAAACGGTCAATATTTCCACAATTGCAAAGCAAAAAAATCATCTGCCATTTCTTATGATAAAAATGTACAGGAAAAATTGTGGAAAGAAAGTGAGATAAAAAGTGGATTCTCTTTTTTATAATATTCTATAAAACTAAAAAAAACAAAACCCGATGTCTTAATGACATCGGGTTTATGTTTTCATCGCAAGTTTGCGATTACTTTTTTGCTGGAGCTTTTTTTGCTACCGCTTTTTTTGCTGGAGCTTTTTTCGCTACTGCTTTCTTAGCTGGAGCTGCCGCTTTTTTTGCTGGAGCTTTTTTCGCTACCGCTTTCTTAGCTGGAGCTGCTGCTTTTTTCGCTGGAGCTTTTTTCGCTACCGCTTTCTTAGCTGGAGCTGCTGCTTTTTTCGCTGGAGCTTTTTTCGCTACCGCTTTCTTAGCTGGAGCTGCTGCTTTTTTTGCTGCTGGCTTTGCGCTTGCTGTTTTCTTTGCCATTGTTTTTTATTTTGTTTTTTGTTTCATTTTTAAACAGTTGAAACTTTTCTGTTGGAACACTTTATTTTTTATATGCAGATTGAAATACTCCTTTAACTATTCTGCAATATAAAAGTAATACAATATTCATTTTATACAATACCTGAGTTATTCATAAATGTTGATAATTGTGGATAACGCAAAAGACTTGTTTTTATGCTGCATAATCAAGCTCCTTCAAATAAATAAAAAAAATTTTTTGATTTATTTTATCACATTATCGTCTTCAAACTATTTTTATAAAAAATCTTGTCGTTTGAAAACATCAGTAAATACTAATGTTTCTGAAGAATGCTCTTTAAGAAATAAAAATTATTCTGTTCTCTATTTAAATTGTTTATTCTTGCTGCATGTTGATTGATTTATTTATTTTTTCTGTAAAACCAATAACGTCTTCCAAAAAAAACAGCCTTAAAAAATGTTGAATGTTTATTTCGGTGGATAAAATAGAACGTTCCTGATAATGAAAAATATATTTTCTCTCATTGTTTTGAAAGATTTTATTAAAAATCTGAATTCTGAAAAGGATGTATTGTATAAACAAAATGTCATAGAGATTAATAAAAAATAACTGCTTTTCATGCGTATGACATCATTCAATTTCTTATCTTTCGTGTGAAATTAATTCTGTGAATAAGAAAATTATCCTTTCCGTTTATATCGTTATCAGCATTTTTTTAAGTGCCTGTTCTTCCTGCAAGAATGAAAACGACCATACAAAAAAAGTTGATTCAAACGATATAAAAGAATCGTATAAAATGCTGCCAGGCGATCAGCAAACTGTTATTGATATAGTATACAAATGGAATGCTGCACATGACACTATCCACTTAGATAGCCTGGAAAATTATTACAATGATCCTGTTTTGTTTTTTAAAAAAAGAATCCCGCTTAAATCTGTAATTGATTCTAAAAAATATAAAATAAGTCATGCGGATACTTATCGCGAAAGAATTATTGGTCGCATTGGTATTTATGCATCTGATACTGGCGACTACAAATGCGAGTTTTTGAAACTGGTTACTATCAACAGCAAACCAAATGTATATCACTCTTATCTTATTTTTAAAAAACAGGCAGACAGCACCTGGCGTATTATTGTAGAAAGTGATAAGGAGGCAGACCTGCGTCCGGAACTGGTTTCTTTATTTGAAAAATTTCAGGAAAGTGAGAGTTTGTCTTCCGGCGATTTTAACGGTGACGGTGAAAAGGAGGATTTGATTGTACTAAAACCGGAACAGGATACGAGCGGAAAATATTCATCCACAGATACAAAAATTTCCTTTACCAATATAGACTTACCCGAACTTGTAATTCCAAATTGTATCGGTGTCAATGTGCTGAATGAAAATGATGTGGACGGAGATGGCTCCGATGATTTTTCCATCGTTATAAAAAATCCGGACGGGGAAGTCGGCAATGTTGTTTTATATAGTTTTAAAAGAGGGAAGTGGCAAGAGCTGGCCAAATTTAAAGCACCGGAAGAAGAAGTGTTTGCGTCCCGTCAAAATCTGATTGAGTTTGCCGGCAGTGGAAATATCAAAATCCGGACAGCAGAAAAAACTCAGGACAGCAGAGATACACTGATTATTAAAACCATTTCCACCTGGTAAATCCGACGAATGTATATACCGAAACATTTTAAGCAGAACGACCGCAAAAAAAGCATCGCATTTATGAATGCATATAACTTTGCCATTGTCATTTCCGCTAAAAATGAACTTCCGCTCGCTACCCATTTGCCTTTTGTTATTGAAGAAAGAGAAAATGAAATCGTATTGATTTCTCATATGAGCAAAGCCAATGAACAATGGAAAACAATTTCTGATAAAGATGTCTTGGTGATCTTTTCAGAACCACACGCATATATATCGCCTTCTTTATATGAGCAACAACAAAATGTACCGACTTGGAATTATGTGTCCGTACACGCTTACGGAAAAATGAATATCCTGGAAAGTGACGAAGAAAAATTAAGCGTCTTACATAAACAGATGCAATCCTTCGAAGCCGGTTTTATAGAACAGTTCCGAACACTGGACAAAAAATACATCGACGGCCTGCTGAAAGGCATTGTAGCTTTTGAAGTTAACATAAGCAATCTGCAGGCAAAAGAAAAACTGAACCAGAATAAAAGCGAAAAAGACCGCCTGAATGTAAAGAAGCATCTGGAAGAAAGCGAAGAGGAAATGAAACGTGCATTGGGAAAAATGATTTGATTTGGAAACCAAAAAATTACTTTTGACATCCTTCCTGATAGCGGCACTTGTCGTTATCCTGCTTTTCTTACTTTACTTTGCTTTATAATACTTCATTTCCTGGAGATTATAAGTGTTTGTATAAACCTGACATGTATCATAAAATAAAATTCATTAAGATTGTAACTTTGCCAGCGTATGTTACCTTTTACCTTAATTGATAAATACAATGTCCCCATTCCGAGATACACCAGCTATCCCACAGTTCCTTACTGGAAAGATGGCTTAACGGACAATGCAGACTGGACACAGCAGATTAAAAAAGCCATTCAGGCCAATAAAACCAAAGAGGGTATTAGTTTGTATCTGCATCTTCCTTTCTGCGAACAGCTTTGTACGTATTGTGGTTGTAACAAACGCATCACCAAAAACCATTCGGTAGAAACCATCTATATAGATGCATTACTAAAAGAATGGGCACACTATAAAACTATCTTCGGCAATAATCTGCTCATCCGCGAATTGCATTTAGGTGGTGGAACACCTACCTTTTTTAGTCCGGAAAATCTGGTGTACTTAATGACAGAATTATTCAAAGACGTCAGCATACATCCGGAACCTGAATTCAGTTTTGAAGGGCATCCGAACAACACAACGAAGGAACATCTGCAATCCTTATATAATATAGGTTTCCGCCGTGTGAGCTTTGGCGTTCAGGATCTGGATAAAAAAGTACAGGTTGCCATCAACCGTGTTCAACCTTTTGAAAAGACCAAACAGGTAACGGAATGGGCGCGCGAAATTGGTTACGAGTCCGTGAATTTCGATTTGATTTACGGATTACCGTTTCAAACTATTGAAACGATTCGCCAAACCATCGAAACAGTGATTACCTTACAACCCAACAGAATTGCCTTTTACAGTTATGCGCATGTGCCGTGGACTCAAAAATCGCAACGCGCGTATGACGAAAATGATTTGCCGAAAGGAAAAGATAAATATGCCTTGTATGAATTAGGCAAAGAGTTGTTTGTCGCGGCCGGATATACCGATGTGGGTATGGACCATTTCGCACTGGCGGGTGATGGCCTGCTCATCAGTAAGCAAAACGGCTTGCTGCACAGAAATTTTATGGGCTACACTACCACCAATACGGAAGTATTGATCGGCTTAGGGGTTTCCGCCATCAGCGATGTATTCTATGGCTTTCGTCAGAACTATAAAACGGTGGAAGAATATTATGAAGCTGTCAATATCGGTCTGCTGCCAGTACATCGCGGCATCAATGTTAGTGATGAAGATATTCTTTACAGAAAACACATTTTAAATATTGCGTGCAAAGGAAAAACGGACTGGACAAATGAAATCAAACTAACACCTTTGATGGAAACCCAGCTGAATGATTTACAAAAAGATGGATTGATAGCATGGGAAAATTCGCAACTGCTGGTAACGCAGCTGGGCTGGAATTTTCTGAGAAATATCTGCGCCGTTTTTGATAAAAAAATGAATGACGACAAGCTGAATCCTAAACAAAATACTCCGAAGTTTAGTCAGGCTGTGTAATATAAACACATAGACTGTGTAATTTTTAGTATTTTCACATCAGATGTCTTGGCACGCTACCACTACCATTTATCAGATTTATCCGCGGTCGTTTTACGACAGCAACGGTGATGGTATCGGCGATTTACAAGGTATCATCCAGAAACTAGATTACATCAAAGACCTGGGCTTTGAAACCATCTGGATATCTCCGTTTTATTGTTCTCCACAGGAAGATTTCGGCTACGACATTTCCGATTATTACAACATTGCTCCGGAATACGGCACCCTGCAGGATGTGGAACAGCTGATTTCGGAAATTCATCAGCGCAATATGAAAGTGGTGTTCGATATGGTGATGAACCATACCTCCGATAAACATCCCTGGTTTCTGGAATCCCGTTCTTCCAGAGACAATCCGAAAGCTGACTGGTATATCTGGCGCGACCAACCGAACAACTGGAAAAGTATTGTCGGTCCGAACGGCTGGCAATATTGCGCAGAACGCAATCAATATTATTACGCTTCGTTTTTACCCTTTCAGCCGGATTTGAATTACCGCAATCCTGAAGTAAAAAAAGCCATGTTTGATGTTTGCCGTTTCTGGCTGCAAAAAGGTGTAGACGGTTTCCGCCTCGATATTTTCAATTGTATTATAAAGGATAAGGATTTTAAAGACAATCCCTTTTCCTTATTCCATATCCTTCCGAGCGAAGAACACCCCGGCGGCAATTTCCAGATCCGGAAACATTCTCTGAACCAAGAGGAGAATTTTGAACTTGCACAGGAATTACGAAGTGTGATTAATGAGTTCAATCACCCTCCTCGCATGTTGCTGGGTGAAGTGTTCGGCGGACATGATAAAATCAAACAATATCTCGGCAAAAAACAAGATGGTTTACACCTGGTGTTTCTGTTCGATATTTTGTATTATAAATTCAACGCTGATTTTTTCAGGAAGAAAATACTGGAATACGAACATCACTATCCGGCACCCAATATGCCTACCGCCGTATTCAGCAATCACGATCAGTTAAGAAGCATTCACCGAATCGGAAACAATCTTGAAAAGGCGAAACTGCTGGCCTTATTGCAGTTTACGATGCGTGCGGTTCCCTGCGTTTATTATGGGGAAGAGATTGGAATGACGGATGGAAAGATTCCGATAAAGGAAGGCAAGGACCCGATGGTGAACGTGTATAGCTGGGTGCCGCAATTTATTGCAGACCGGCTGCCGGTGGGCATCAACCGCGATAATTGCAGAACACCGATGCAATGGAATAATCAAAAAAATGCAGGATTTTCTGTTGCGGAAAAAACGTGGTTGCCACTCAATAAAGATGTTGAGAAGAGAAATGCAGAAGAACAGCTTTCCGATAAAGAATCTTTGTTGAATGTGTTTAAAAAGTTGATTCTTCTTAGAAAAAGCAGCCCCGCAATGCACAGTGGAACGATTGAAATTATACATACCGGGAATAAGAACATACTGGCTTATGTCCGTTCATGTAAGGACGAGAAACTGTTAGTACTTATTAATTTTAGTAAATCAAAGATTACCAATAATATCAGCCAACCAATAAAGAAAGTGGTATTTTCCATCAAAAGCAAGAAAACATTTGAAGGAATTTTAGATGGTTTTGATGGCGTGATTTTGAAGATATAAGCATAATTCAGACAACCCCTAATTTAAAGTAAAAAGTACTTCCTTTATTTATTTCACTAATTACCCCAATACTTCCATTTTGTGCTTCAATAAATTCTTTACAAATTGCCAAACCCAAACCTGTTCCTTCTTTATCATTTCCTGGTATTCTGAAATATCTGTCGAAAATTTTATTGGTATATTTACTATCAATTCCCTTTCCAAAATCTTTAACAGAAAATTCTATTTTATCGTCGATTTGTTTGACATCTACAATAATTTTAGAATCTTGGTGCGAATATCGAATAGCATTAGAAATAAAATTATTCAAAACCCAAGCCGTTTTTTCGGTATCTGCAAGCACTGAATTAATTTTTTCCGGACAATTTATTTCTATAGTAACATTATTTTGAATTGCTTTATTTTTATTAGCGCTGACAGCCAATTCAACAATATCTTTTGGTGATGATGATTGAATCTTTAGTTGAATATTTCCTGTTTCTGCTTGTGTAATATTGGTGAGTTCGCCGGTAATTTTTAATAGTCGTTCGGTATCTTCTTTTATATTCTGAATCATTTGTTGCTGCTCTTTATTTATTGCACCAACTCTATTGTCTTCCAATAAATTCAAACTCATTAATATTGATGATATTGGTGTTTTTAATTCGTG
>JADLAJ010000198.1 GCA_020848255.1 Chitinophagales bacterium | reverse complement strand
CAAAATCTGGTCATGGTGCCCTTAAAAGCAAAGCAATTAGACGGACATTCCATTATAATTCCAAGTGAACAAAAACGAAGTCTTCAATTTGTATTGTTTCAGTATTAAACGTAAATCGTAGGTGTATAACATATGCTTTCTTATTTTAAATCTCAACAGCCGCCTACCGTACTTGCCTTTATTTTCCTGTTTGTTGCAGTAAAGATACCGTTCTTATTGGCGTCAAAAATAATACAGGTTTCAGATGTCCATAATTTATGGGGTTCTGTAGGTTTATTGCTTTCCGGAAGTTTTCTGCTTAATTTTTTATTGGCACAAATATGTCTGATATCACAGGCCATCTGGTTTAATTATTTATTTCACAAGGCAGATTATCACGAAGGCAGCAGTATGATTCCTGCGCTTTATTTTACGCTAGTTACGTCACTGATACCACAGTTCAATGAGTTAAGCATTTATTTGCTTATCGGGTTTATCTTACTGTTGCTGTTTCAAACCTTTTTAATCATTACGGTAAAGGAAAGTACCAAGCTTGAATGTTTTAATGCAGGAGTGTTGGGTGGCGTTTTATGTGTCATTAATTTAAATTTTCTGCTGTTCGTGCCATTTTTGTTTCTGATTCTGTATGCAATAAAACCATTCCGGTTTAATGAATACCTCATGCTTTTATTTGGAATGCTGTTTCCATTTTATCTGTTGCTCTCTGTTAGTTACATAGCTGATTTGTTTATAAATATCAGTGCATTTTCCATGGTGCCTTTTCATTTTAAGGCAATATATAAAAGTATACCTGATTTTATAAATCTGCTTTTAACAGGGGTGTACTTGCTATTTTCGTTTATCAGCATGCGCGGTATTATGTATTCCACCGGATTTAAAAGAAGAAAAAACCTGAATATGCTGATTTTCTATTTTGTGGGAATGGTGCTTGTTATTCTGCTCAGCGGTCATCTGGATGAAACCGTTTTTTCTTTACTCTTAATTCCGGTCAGTATTTTCTTGTCATTGTTTATGTTAAGAATTCGTAAAAAGCGTCTGGGCGAAATACTGAATGCTATCTTTGTAATTGTAATCTTTGTTACAAATATTGTAAGGATATTTAAATAATTTCGTAAACTAGATTTGAGAAATGAGTGTAAAAATCTCAACTCACAAATCATAAATCTTAAATTCTATGAAATTTGGTGTTGTTATTTTCCCGGGCTCCAATTGCGATCAGGATATTATCCATGTTTGCCGTGAGGTGATGCAATGTGAGACGCGTATTCTTTGGCATAAAGATACCACGTTGCAGGATTTGACAACGGAAGACTGTATCATGATTCCGGGAGGATTTTCTTACGGCGATTACCTGCGCTGCGGCGCTATTGCGCGCTTTTCGCCTGTCATGGAAAAAGTGATAGAACATGCCAATAACGGAGGCTATGTGTTCGGTATCTGCAACGGATTTCAGGTCTTGTGCGAAAGTCATTTGCTGCCGGGTGCCTTGCTGATGAACGATCATCAGAAATTTATCTGTCAGAATCAATATCTGCTTCCGCAAACCAGCAACAGCGCCATTACCAGAAATCTGGATGTAAATGAAGTATTGAATATTCCGATTGCACACGGCGAAGGCAGGTATTATGCAGACGAAAAAACAATGCAGTTGTTGAAACAAAACGACCAGATTTTGTTTAAATATTGTGATGCAGAAGGAAATATAAATGATGCATCCAATCCGAACGGTTCAATAGAAAATATTGCTGGCATCTGCAATGCAGGCAGAAATGTTTTCGGTATGATGCCGCATCCGGAACGTTCATCAGAAGAAGTGCTGGGAAATACAGACGGCAGAAAATTATTCGAGTCGCTGTTGAATTTGGTAAATGCGTAAAAAATCGATGCTTAATAGTCAATTGTCAATAGTTAGTTTGAAAAGAACAATTTCATTTTTTGTTCTTTGTGCCTTATTTTTTATCCCTTTTAAATCAAATGCTCAGTTTGAAAGCCACCTTACCTGGAAGAGCGAAGTGGAAAAAGTTTCTGAAACAGAGTTTAAGGTAAAATTTATCTGCTCGCTGGAAGATGACTGGCATACATATTCTCAGTTTACCAAAGAAGGCGGTCCCTTGCCCACTCAATTTCGTTTTGAAAAAAATAAAGACATTGAATTAGTCGGCAAAGTGGAAGAAGCCGGAAAAAAGCACACTAAATTCGATGATTTATTTGGCGTAGATGTTACTTCGTTTGACGGGGACGCTACCTTTATCCAGAAAGTAAAACTAAAAAATCCAAAAGCAATTTTAAAAGGAGAATTTGACGGACAGGTTTGTAAAGATGAAGTAGGTTGTATGCCTTTCGGTCCTGAGAAATTTGCTATTACATTTGATGGTACAAAAAATCAAGATTCAGGAATCAAGATTCAGGATTCCACAAAAAATTTAACGACATCAACTAGTGATACTTCTGTAATTCAATCTTCCATTAATCCAACAAATCCCAATACTAAGTTTGACTGGTCAACGGCAAAAAATGCCTGCAGCGTCAATGCGGAAACAAAAGATAAAAGCTACTGGCTGGTTTTCCTCTTAGGGTTTTTAGGCGGCCTGGTTGCCTTGCTCACACCTTGTGTATTTCCTATGGTTCCGCTCACGGTTAGTTTCTTTACAAAAGGAGGAAAAGACAGAAATGAAGGTATACGAAAAGCATTGTTATACGGTGCTTCCATTATACTTATATACGTGCTTTTGGGTTTATTAATTACCGGTGTTTTCGGTTCCGATGCACTCAATGCGATGAGTACCAATATCTGGTTCAATCTGTTGTTTTTTGTGGTCTTTGTGGCATTCGCTATTTCGTTCTTCGGGTTTTACGAAATCACTTTACCGGCTTCATGGGCAAATAAGACAGACAGTCT
>JADLAJ010000197.1 GCA_020848255.1 Chitinophagales bacterium | reverse complement strand
TAAAGCCTGGCTTGATAGTGTACGCTTTGGGGTCATTACGAAGACCGAAGCCATTTTTTGTTTGTCACTTTTTGAAGCCAAAAAGTAACCAAAAAGCTTTTATGATTTTCAAACTTACACATCTTCAAGTTTTCAAATTAAACTGATATTTTGGGCAACTGAATATAAAAGACCGAGTATTCATTCACCACCGAATCAAACCATATTTTACCATTCATACGCTCAATTATGTTTTTACAAATCGCCAAACCCAAACCAGTTCCGGATGATTTGGTGGTGAAATTCGGCTCAAAAATATGTGCTCTTTTTTCTTCCGGAATTCCAACGCCATTATCTTTTATGGAAATCAGGTAATGTGTGTGTTTTTCTTCCACTTTTATATCAATTATTCCATGTGTGCTTTCCGGTATGGCCTGTGTGGAATTTTTGATAATATTCGTAAACACACGCATGAGCTGTTCTTTATCACCATTTACAATACATTCGCTCTTCGGGTAAGTCAGATTTATTTCGATATTTTCACTTTCCCGGAATAACTCAACAGTTGAAAGTAAAATTGGTTCTATATCGATGCTGTCAAAATCACCCTGCGGCATTTTTGCGAAATCAGAAAAGGCGGTGGCAATATTGGAAAGATTATCAATCTGCTCAATCATGCGCTTGGAAATATTCTCCGTCAGTTCTTTTATATCCGGAGAATTGTCTTTCAACGCGCGCTGTAAATGCTGAATACTAAGCTTCATCGGTGTCAGCGGATTCTTAATTTCATGTGCTACTTGTTTTGCCATTTCGCGCCATGCTCCTTCCCTTTCGGATTTGGCCAGCAAGTCCGCACTTTTTTCCAGCTCTGCCAGCATGAGGTTATATTGTTTAACGAGCAAACCGATTTCATCGTCGTTTTTCCACGAGATTTGTTTGTTGGTTTTACCGAATTGCACTCCTTTTATATTATCTGAAATCAGGGTGAGCGAATTGGTAATGGAGCGCGACAAGAATACTGCAAACAAAGCGGCTGCAATTAAAAACAATACATACACATTCACCAGTGCCACTAAGAAATAAGAAATATCTTCCTGAAAACTTTTTTGTTTTCCGTAGTATGGGAAATTAAAATAGCCCAGTACTTTTCCATTGCTTCTGAACGGCTGATAGGCACTTAAATAAGACAGTTTACCGATTTCTTCATCGTGTACATACTTTGACTTTCCTTTAATGATCAGATTGTAGTATGCATCTGCATCCATTTTCCCGGAGACTAAGTTCCGTTTAAAAATTTCCGGTTGTGATGTTTGCAGCAATTCCCCTTTGGTATTATATACATTTATATCCAGCGCGTGAATACCCGATAATACTTTCAGTTTCTGTTGTATTACTTTATCAAAGGTATTGTTGCCATCAACAGGAAAATCTTCAATGTAGTATTGCGCTACATTCTTCATCACGGAGTTCACTTTCTTTAGCAGTTTACTGTTGTGGTAAATATTGTACTGATACTGAAAATACACCATGGTTACCAAACCTATAATGGCAAGTGAGAATAAAACCAGTGCAATCATGGAATTCTGGATTTGTTTTTGCAAGGTATCTCCCTTGAAGAAATTCCGCACTGAATCTTCACCCCAGAATCTATTAGAGAAACCAACTAAATCCATCAGGATAAAGAAAAACAAAAAGAAAATTACCATGTACGAAAAGACAGACAAAGTGCTGAGCGTTGGTCTGTTTTTCTCCGACAATACTACCTGTTTATCCTTACTGAAATAAATCATGTGATTGTAATCATTGCTCTTATAAAAACTGAATTCCTTGTTCTTTTTAGCAGGGAAATTAAAATTCACCTGATACTCATAATCACCTTTTTGTTTCACCAGATATGAGTTATCATAAATCGCGTAGGAGAAATTATCGAACTCTTCGTCGTAGTAGTTCTTTTGTTTTAATAATAATTCCGGGTAAGCACTGTAGGAACTGAAAATCTTTGGAATAAACTCTACAAATAAATATCCGAGATTAACGGAATCTTCTTTTACAGGAAAATAACCCAAATATTTTTCTCCGTTTTCTTTGATGGACAAATAGTAAAACTGAGAAGATATACTTTTTGCTTTTTTGTAAAAACGGATATTATTGAGTTTATAAAATTCTTTTTGTGCAATTCCAATCAATGGCATTCCATCTTTATCGAAAGCATAAGTGGTGATGGTATACCGGCGCAATAATGGTTTGTAATATTTTGCCGAAATACGTTTATCAATATCAACGGTTGACAAGTATGGATTCTTGAAATACGACTTAATAAAATTGTCTTCTAGAATTGCTTTTTCTGTTTCAGTAAGTGTATATTCTTCACCAATATCGCGCTCGGAAACCAGCTCTTCCATGCGGTATTTTCGTTTTTCAATATCTTTCTGGCTGGTATTAAAAATGATAATTACAGAGGAGAGAAATGCAATTAAAGACAATAAAATAAGGTTGGACAAAAACTTATACTTCTGATTGCTTTGAAAGAATGATTTCTCGTAATAAAAAAACAAAACGAAGGTAAACAACCACAGCAAAATAAATGCCCCGTATAAAACATCTGTAAACTCGCCCATCCAGTATCCAACAGCTAAACCTACACACCCAAACAGCAATACAAAGACAAAGAAATTTTTACCCAACTGCTGTTCAAATATCCATTTCATCAGAAAAAGGAGACAGGAAAAACCCAGACCGAAAATAATTAAACTAATTAAGGTGTACTTATCGAGTGTATTAACCAGATAAAAATTAAAACTGATAACTGAATTCTGAATAACACTCTGAATAATAAAAATCAACACAAAGTAAACCGTTACAGGAACCAGCAGCAGCCAGCTATAATTTTTTGCCGCATTAATTTTGGGAGAAACAAAGCGCATAAATGACAAAGCCCAGGTGGCCAAAAATGTTCTTATCAATAAAGCCCCCAGTGTATCACTCAAATAAGAGGAAGCATACAAATTTGAAGAAAACAGCAAAGATGTTTTGGTTAGAGAGAACAGATTAAACTGATTGAACAAAACATCTGTCAGTACGGATATCAGCAGTATTAAAAAGAAAGAAAGAACATACCTCTTTCTATATAGTTGCTGTTTTATGATCTGATACATCGACCAGAACAACAGAATCAGTCCCAGAATTTCCAGCAAAACGATATAAGGATTATAAACGGATGGTGCATTATCGGAAATACGTATCAGGAACAGATAGTTTCCTTTACTGTTTACGATTGCAGTGGTGTTATTGGTTTCTTTACTGGATATCACAAAACGTTTCAGGAACGGATGATTCCATACAAACCCGTTGCTCAAAAACTTATTACTGGTGGCATACTGATAATAGATGGGAATCAGTGCATACATATTAATCCTGCCGTCCTTTGACTCATTGTGCAGCACTTCATAAAAACCGTTACCTTCTTTTAAAAAGTGAATATCGTGTTCGGAAAGCTTATCAATATTTTCAGGAATGAAACTGTTTGTTGACCAATAGGTAAGAATATCATCTTTATAAATATAGTACTGGATGTTTTTATGCTTGCTGAATTTATTAATTACCTGTCTCGATTGCTCATAATCAGCAGACGCATTCATTAATTCCGTTGAATTAATAATTTCAGCCGCATCTTTCTCTTCAGCGTGTAATTTACTTTCAATAATTTTCTTGGCTCTGTGAATACCCGGCGAAACCGTCTGCACTGTATCCACAATCAAACTGATTAATAATACGGCGACTCCGAGAATCGCAGCAATTTGAATTTTATGTTGTTTGAAAAAATTCAACGTAAGTAGTTATTTTTTTAGTTCATTTTTTGCCAGATTCCAAATTTTATCCAGTTGTTCCAGATTCATGGTATGCATATCCAGCTTGTTTTCTCCCGCATAATTTTCCATCCACTGAAAACGTTTCATAAACTTCTGATTGGTTTTCTCCAAAGCCTTTTCCGTATCCACCTCAATAAATCTGGAATAATTGATGAGCGCAAACAACACATCACCAAACTCCAGCTCAATGGCACTTTCATCTTTTTGTTCAACCGCCTCTTTCAGTTCGTCTATTTCTTCCATCACTTTATCCATCACCTGTTCTTTATTATCCCAGTCGAAACCCACCGCACGAACCTTGTCTTGTATACGCTGAGCTTTGTTGATGGCCGGCAGTGAATTCGGAACGCCTTCGAGTACCGATTTTTTGCCTTCTTTTAACTTCAGCTGTTCCCAGTTTCTCTTTACATCTTCTTCGTTCTCCACCTTAACGTCTCCGTAAATATGCGGATGACGGAAAATCAATTTTTCACAAATTCCATTCAACACATCTTCCATTTCAAACTGCTGCTGCTCCTTTCCTATTTTTGAATAAAACACCAGGTGCAGAAACAAATCTCCTAGCTCCTCTTTTATGGATTTCCAGTCTTCATTTATAATGGCATCCGATAATTCATAGGTTTCTTCTATCGTCAGTTTGCGCAAGGTTTGCACCGTTTGCTTTTTATCCCAGGGGCACTTCTCCCGCAAATCATCCATAATATGCAGCAATCGTTCAAACGCCTGTAATCGTGTATCCATATAAATATTTAAACAAAAATACTACTTTAAAACAAATAGTTAATTTTGATGTTGTTTATTAGCGTTAAAAAGATGAAAATAGCCTTACCAGACTTTAAAAAAACCAGCCCGCTTCAGCAAGGCATTGTTATTATGCTGCTGATTACTTTGCTGACGCTGGTTTGCTGGCTATTTCAGCTGAAAAGCATGTTTGCCTGGAATCTGATTCTATCTCCTCTTTTTCTGTTTTGCTTTTATAATCCCGTTATAGGAGCATTTCAGCAAAAATTGCTCCAATATACCGGCTTTTCAGTGCTTACGTTTATTTTACTGGCCATGTACATTTATATCTCCGGCAATTTCGTTTCAGATTTCAGCTACAGCCAATCCGATGAACTCCATATTATGACGGTACTTGTCGTGCTGTTTTACCTTTTATTGAATTTACTTTGCCTGCTGTTCAGAGGTATTTTATACATGCTGGAGCAGATTGATAATTAAATGACATGTTTCGATGTTTCCTGTCACAATTTACTCAGCATCAAATATTTCCTAAATATTTGTTAAGACCCCTATTCCTTTTTTCAATACCTTTATCTTTATAGCATGGGAAGAGCTGCGATACGCAATATCATTTTATTAGCATTTATTTCACTGGCTGGAATTATTGCGACACAGATATTCTGGGTAAAAAAAGCTATTGATTTAAAGGAACAGCAATTCAACCACCGCGCCTATGTGGCACTGAAAAGCGTTGCCGACCGTTTGATACAGGATTCTAAATTTAAAGTGCAGCTGGATGGTATTAACAAAAAAGCTTCCAATTATTACACCATAGACTTCAGTTCGCCGGTGAATGTAACGATGCTGGAAAATTATCTGATTATAGAATCGAAAAACCAGAACCTGAATGCAGATTTTGAATACGGTATTTTTGAATGTACCACCGATTCATTTTATTATGGCAGATATGTCAGCATAAAAAACACCGGAAAAGTAGAACGCCTGCACGTAAAAGCCAAACCTTCCGAAAATTATTATGTAGGTGTTTTATTTCCTAAAAAAAGAACATATCTGCAGGATGATTTAAAATTGCTGATTTTCTTTTCTATTGTATTACTTGTCGTTATTGGTTTCTTCACCTATACTATATTAGTCATCTTAAAACAGAAAAAATTAAGCGAGATAAAAACGGACTTCGTCAATAACATGACGCATGAGTTTAAAACGCCTATTTCTACGATTGCACTTTCTTCCGATGTACTGATGCGGGATGATATCATCAACAATCCGGAACGTTTAAAACACTACGCCACCATTATCAGTGAAGAAAATAAACGATTAAAGAGTCAGGTAGAATCTGTATTACAGGTTTCCCAGATAGATTCTCATAAAATCGCCTTAAATGTTACCGATATCGATATGCATGCGCTGATCGAAAATATTGCCAAAAATATGGAACCGCGCGTAAGCGAATTAAAGGGTAAAATCATCCTGCAGTTAAATGCGAAGAAGGTTATCGTTTCAGGTGATGAAGTACACCTCACCAACATTCTGTACAACCTGCTCGACAATGCCATTAAATATTGCGATAAAATACCTGAAATTCAAATCATCACGCTCAATAAACATAAGGGAATTGAAATTTCGGTGAAAGATAACGGCAAAGGAATTGAGACAAGTTCTCAGAATATGATTTTTGAAAAGTTCTTCAGAGTACCCAGCGGCAACCTGCACGATGTGAAAGGTTTCGGTTTGGGCTTGTTTTATGTTAAAAATATGATTAAATTACATAGGGGTAAAATTGCTTTACACAGTATCCCTAAGGTAGGAACTACATTTACCATATGGTTTCACACTAAAGAAAAATAGATGGAAAAGAATAAAGTGAGAATACTGCTGGCGGAGGACGACCCTAATTTAGGGTTTGTCATCAAAGACAATCTGGCTGATAAAGGTTATGAAGTAACGCATTGTATAAACGGACTGGAAGCGGAAAGAGCCATTTATAAAGACAAATTCGACTTGTATCTTTTTGATGTCATGATGCCGAAAAAAGACGGATTTACACTGGCACAAGAAGTACGTGAGAAAAAAGACGAGACACCGATTATATTTTTGACGGCGCGTGAAATGCAAGAGGACAAACTGAAAGGATTTACCGTGGGTGGCGACGACTACATCACCAAACCCTTCAACTTTGATGAACTGATTATGCGCATGGAAGCGATTCTGAAACGCACCAAATCCGTTACACCCGAACAAAAAGAATTTGTCATTGGAAAATATATCTTGAAAGTAGACGAACTGAAACTGCTGAACGGAACGGAAACCGCTTCACTTACCAAAAAAGAAGCTGCCTTGCTGGAATACCTGGCAAAACATGCCAACCAGCCTGTAAAACGCGAGGATATGCTGGTGAAAATCTGGAAAGACGACAGCTATTTTGCCGGCAGAAGTATGGATGTATATATTACCAAGCTTCGTAAATACCTAAAAGACGACCCGAATCTGGAAATCCAGAATGTACACGGTGTTGGCTTTAAATTAATCGTGAAAGAATAATTAATCCGGTTTATTCACCAGCAGGTACATCACCGCCATTCTTACAGCCACCCCGTTTTCCACCTGATCCAGAATGATGGAATGTTCACTGTCCGCCACATCCGAAGTGATTTCCACCCCGCGGTTAATCGGACCGGGATGCATGATCACAATTTCCTTATCCAGTTTTTCCAGTCGTTGCCTGTTAACACCGAAGTACAGAGCATACTCGCGCAGAGACGGAAAATATTTGGTATTCTGGCGTTCCAGCTGAATGCGCAATACATTGGCCACATCGCACCATTGCAGCGTTTCATCAATATTGTGAGAAATATTTACGCCCAGTTTATCTATATATTTTGGAATTAAAGTAGATGGCCCGCACAGCGTCACCTCCGCGCCTAATTTTTTCAGGCAAAAGATATTGGACAAGGCTACGCGCGAGTGCATGATATCGCCGATGATGGCAATTTTTTTACCATTTAAATCGCCGAGTTTTTCCTGCATGGAATACGCGTCCAGCAAGGCCTGCGTCGGATGCTCGTGCGTACCGTCACCCGCGTTCACGATATGCGCATCGATGCGTTCCGACAAGTAATGCGCCGCACCCGGACTGGCATGCCGCATCACAATCATGTCCACTTTCATCGACAGGATATTATTTACCGTATCCAGCAGCGTCTCTCCTTTTTTCACGGAAGAGGACGAAGAAGAAAAATTAATGGTATCTGCGGACAAGCGTTTTTGCGCCAGTTCAAAAGAAATTCTTGTACGGGTGGAGTTTTCAAAAAACAAATTCGCAATGGTGATATCTCTCAGTGTCGGCACCTTTTTTATCGGGCGGTTGATGATATCTTTAAACTGTGTCGCTGTTTTCAAAATCAGCTGAATATCATCTACCGTTAAATGCTCAATTCCGATAACATGTTTTGAACTTAGCTGACTCATATTTTAGTTGTAAGTGATAAGTAGTAAGTAATAAGTTATACTCCTACTTTTATTATCAATCTTTTTTTATTCTGTCCTATCTATTCCCTTTTAGTCCAGCCTGTGCGTTCAGGCGGGGCTTAGGGGTATAAATACTACTTCATTTTTTTCGTTTTCATTCCCTGCCCAGCGCACTTCCACATCTACTTTCTCTATCGTATCCACAATATTTCCAACAAAATCCGGCTGTATCGGCAGTTCGCGGTTAAAGCGTCTGTCGATTAACACCAGCAACTCAATTTTTAGCGGTCTGCCGAACGACAACAAAGCATCCATCGCCGCACGGATAGTTCTGCCTGTGTACAAGACATCGTCAATAAGCAGTACATTCATTTCTTCAATATGAAAATCGATTTCGGTGACTTTAGCATTTAGCGATTTTCCGCGGCGAAAGTCATCGCGGTGAAACGTGGTATCAATTTTTCCGAAGGGAATATCATTGCCGGTCAGTTCCAGAATTTTCTGATGGATTTTTTCCGCCAGCAAAACGCCTCTCGGCTGTACGCCAATGATAACGGTATTCTGAAAATTAATGGATTCGATAACTTCTCTGCTCAACCGCTCAATAGTCAGTTGGATTTGATTGCCGTTTAGTAGTATGGTATCCGACATTACTGCGAAGTTACAAAATATTTCACATACAAAAAAATATAAAAAAACATAGATGCATAGCCGGACAATACTACAAGATGTACAGAGGAATTAAAATTCTAACATAGACCTTATGTGAAAAGCACAGCTTCTCTGTATACCTATAGCTTTTTCTGTTATACTTATGTGGTTTTATAGTTCAAATCTATACTTCTATGTGTTTAAAAATTGATTACATTTATGGTAATAAATATAAAACTATGCCCATTATCAGTATTGCATTTGCGGCCATTGCGGGAGGAATACATGTCTTATTTTTCCTGATGGAAAGTGTTTTCTGGATGAACCCAAAAGTACACAAGGGATTTGGAATAAAAACAATAGCCGAAGCGGAACAGTTTAAACTGTCTTTTTTCAATCAGGGGTTTTATAATTTATTTTTAGCCCTTGGTATTTTTATAAGTATTTTTTTACTCTTCAGCGGTTATTTTATCGCCGGCAAGACCTTGCTGCTTTTTTGCTGCGCCAGTATGTTTTCCGCATCCATCGTTTTACTGGTTTCCAAACCCAATATGCTGCGCGGTGTTTTTATACAAGGCTTAGCTCCCTTAGCTGCTATACTGAGCTGGTGGATATGGGGTTGATTTATTATATTTAAAAAAGGATGCAAATTGCAGGCTAATACAACCAATGTAGACGCATAAGGATGCAAAATGCAGACATATAACCAAGTTAGTGGGCAACTCTATGAACGACACAGATAAACATAAACTTCGACAGCCAGAACTTGAAGCTGACATCTACTACTTGACTGAACAAGAAGGTGGACGAAAGACTGCTGTGGGAAATGGTTATCGTGGACAGTTTTACTATAACGGAAAAGACTGGGACGCACCACAACAATTCTTGGACAAGGAAATATGTAATCCTGGCGAGACAGTAAAAGTTTATTTGCAAACATTAAGCACAGACTTTCACGTTGGACAATTTTATGTAGGACAGGAATTTGAAACAAGAGAAGGTGCGAAGACAGTTGGTAAAGGTAAAATCACAAAAATATTACGACCAGACTTCAATTATTGGGACGGTTCGACCTTTCTCAAATCACTTGACAATAAAGTTGGTCCTTACTCTGACTATGACGACCTTTTAGGCTTTAAAATAGACTTTGAAGGTTGGCTATATGAAACAGAAATAATTGACCAAGTTGAGTTTGAAATGACTGGGAAATTGGAGTGTATGATTCTAGTAAAGTGTAAACTTAATGCTCAATATCCACAGCCAAGACAAGTCGCTGAAAAAATAATTGAATGTTGGAAAACGAGATTAGCCACTTCAAACCAACTATATAAAGTTCAAATGGACACTAGTTATGACACTAATAAAAGCCAATCGCATATTGACAAGTTCGTTTTGACATTTGCGACTTGGCACTCAATATTTTTAACGGGACAAATTATAGTAACGGAATGAAAAGAGCATCCCATAACAGCAGCTACCCAAAAGGCGGGGTTTGGTGTTCCAAAGACAGTTTTGTGGTTAATCAAACATTAGTTTTTCAAATCAAGTTTTGTGGTAAAAGTCACGCACTTCGGGTAGCTGCAAAAACGTTAACTCCTCAACCCCTTCCTTTGCCTCATTCATTTCAAATAATTTCCAAATTACAAGATGAACAAAATCATGCCAAAACATGACGAATATCATAGTGGCTTGTTGCAAAAAGCAGCAACTTTACATATGATTTAGAAACATAAGAAACCACCGTAAAGAAGTTCGGGAAGTTATTTATCTCCTATACGTACAGAAAGCAGATAGTTTCTTTTCATTCTTTACACAAGACTAAGCACCCAACGCTTAGTCTGTTTCTAATCATTTCTATATTTATCTAACAACACACAAAAGTCCTTGTATCTATTATCTTTGAAACATATGCTTTTTCTATCTGCTGCACATTCCGCGAGAAATAAGGTATCTTTGAATGATGCATTGACCCCGAATTCGCACAACTATAACTAATCATGGCAGCATACCCTTCTGATATCAAAGGTTTAACGGATGAAGAAGTACTTGCTTCCAGACAACAATCGGGCAACAATACTTTACAGTTTAAAAAAGAAAACGGCTTCCTCGATGCATTAAAAAGTATCGCGAAAGAACCGATGGTGATTTTATTACTGGTCACCTCTTCCATCTACTTTATCAGCGGCAACATAAACGACGGTATTTTTCTGGCAGCAGCCATCGTATTAGTGGCGGGCATTTCCCTGTATCAGGATTCCAGAAGCCGCAATGCGCTGGCCAAACTGAAAGACTTCACACAACCCGGCTGCAAAGTCATCCGTAATGGGATAGTGGTAGAAATAAAAAGCGAGGAACTGGTGCTTGGTGACAGCATGATGGTGGAAGAAGGCACTTCCGTTGTTGCCGACGGCATCATTGTGCAGTCCAATGATTTCTCGGTGAATGAATCCATACTATCAGGTGAGTCTCTGGCGGTGTTTAAAGACCCGGACAAAGAAGATAATTTCGTGTACAGCGGCACCACGGTCGCCAGCGGACTGGCTATTGCCACCGTTACGGCCATCGGCAATGCAACTAAATTGGGAAAAATCGGAAAAAGTCTGGAAAGCATTGAAGAAGAAAAAACACCGCTGGAACTGCAAATCAGCAATTTTGTAAAAAAGATGGTGATTGCGGGCGCGGTGGTTTTCATTTTTGTCTGGGGCATTAACTATTTCCATTCAAAAAATATTCTCGACAGTTTGCTGAAATCGCTCACGCTGGCGATGAGTATTTTGCCCGAAGAAATTCCGGTAGCGTTTACCACGTTTATGGCTTTAGGTGCCTGGCGTCTGATGAAAATGGGCATCGTGGTGAAGCAAATGAAAACGGTGGAAACACTCGGAAGTGCTACGGTAATTTGCACCGACAAAACCGGCACGCTGACGGAAAATAAAATGAGCCTCGCGCGTTTGTACACATTTGCCACTAATAAAATATCGAATCCTGAAACGGATGTTTTGGGTGATGAAGAAAAAGAATTACTTACACTATCGATGTGGTCGAGCGAACCGATTCCATTCGACCCGATGGAAGTAGCGCTGCATAATGCTTATACACAACTTATCCTGCCGGATGAAAGAGCCGCGTATAAAATGGTGCATGAATATCCGCTCGGCGGCAAACCGCCGATGATGACGCACTTATTTGAGAATGCGGAGGGCAAACGTATCATTGCTGCCAAAGGCGCACCGGAAGCATTAATGAACTGTTCCAATCTGAATGCTGCCGACAAACAACAAATAAACGAAGCTATCAACTCCTTAGCAAAAGACGGATTCAGGGTATTGGGCGTGGGAGAAGCGGTGTTTGCAGGATCTGATTTTCCGGAGACGCAGCAGGAATTTCCTTTTGTGTTTAAAGGCATTGTCGCTTTTTATGATCCGCCTAAGAAAAATATACAACAGGTGCTGAACGATTTTTATACAGCCGGCATTGATGTGAAAATTGTAACAGGCGATAATGCGGAGACGACCACAGCCATTGCGAAACAGATTGGATTTAAAGGATATGAAAACAGTCTGACAGGTGATGAACTCATGCAATTAGACGAACATGAGTTGGAAGAACGGGTGAAGGCAACACATATCTTCACACGCATGTTTCCGGATGCAAAATTAAAAATCATCAATGCATTAAAAGCAAAACATGAAATTGTAGCGATGACCGGAGATGGCGTCAATGACGGTCCTGCTCTTAAAGCAGCGCACATCGGCATTGCGATGGGCAAGAAAGGTACCGAAATTGCCAAGCAGGCTGCTTCATTAATTTTAGTGGAAGATGATTTATCCAAAATGGTGGATGCCGTAGCGATGGGACGGAAAATTTACACCAATCTAAAAAAAGCGATTCAGTATATCATCTCTATACATATTCCGATTATACTGACTGTATTTATTCCGCTGGCACTGGGCTGGATATATCCAAATATTTTCACACCCGTACACATTATTTTCCTTGAATTAATTATGGGTCCTACCTGTTCCATAATTTACGAAAATGAACCGATGGAAAAAAATACGATGATACAGGCACCCCGACCATTTACGGCTACCTTTTTCAACTGGAAAGAACTGGCCATAAGTGTGTTGCAGGGATTAATTATTACAGCCGGAACGCTGTCTGCTTATCAATATGCGGTGTGGCAGGGAATGGACGAAGCCGCTACCCGCACTATGGTATTTACCGTGCTGATTGCTGCCAATATTTTTCTTACGCTGGTGAATCGTTCGTTTTATTATTCCATTTTCACTACCATTCAGTATAAAAATAATCTTGTTCCGATCATCATCATGATAACCATTGCCATAACAGGTGTATTGCTGTATGTTAAACCATTAACAACATTCTTCTTATTTGAGCGACTAAGCATTACTAACTTGAGTATCAGCATCGGAATCGGATTCTTATCCGTAATTTGGTATGAAGTTGTAAAACTCATCAAAAGAAGCAGCAAAAAATAATTCAGTAACTGCATTTAAAAATAAAACAGACAGTCTATGTGGTGGCATTATGCATTGGTTTTTATTTGCTCGATGGCGGTGGACATTGTTCCCTTTCCCTTGCCACCAGCCTTTACCGTAATGATTGTATTGCAGATTGTTTTCAAACTGAATATCTGGATAGTGATTGTAACGGGTGTTGCCGGTTCTATTGCCGGCCGCTATATTCTTACTTTATACATTCCGAAAATCTCGGGTAAAATATTTAATCCTTCGAAAAATGAGGATGTACGTTATTTAGGAAAAAGGATGAAAGAGAAAGGCTGGAAAACTCATTTGATTATACTGGTATATTCCTTATTGCCTTTGCCTACCACGCCTTTATTTATTGCCGGTGGCATGGCAAACCTAAAACCCTACTATATCATTCCTGCATTTTTTGTCGGTAAATTTATCAGCGACACTGTGGCTGTTTTATTGGGAAAATATGCGGAAGAAAACACTAAAAACCTTGTTCAGGGTATGATTAACTGGAAATCAATTACCGGTTTAATTGTCGGCTTGCTGCTGCTGTGTGCATTATTTTTCATCGACTGGCGAACCATGCTTCAGAAAAAGAAACTTAAACTTCGTTTTCAAATCTGGAAATAAACAGGCACGTGTGAACCACGTAACATTTTTCAAAAATCATGTAAGGTGTTACTGCTTTTATTTGGACATTTTTGCTTAATGCAAAGAATCGTTCATTTCTTAATCCTTATTATGTCTGTGTCTCCTGTTATTCTCTCTCAACCATTACAAACTGTTCCTTCTGTTGATTTAAAAAAGTATGCCGGCAAATGGTTTGAAATCGCTTCCTTTCCGCAATTTTTTCAAAAGGGATGTACCTGCACTACTGCTGAATATACACTGACAGACAAAGATTATCTGATGGTAGAAAACAGATGCATAAAAGACTCCTCCAAAGGAAAATCATCTTATATAAAAGGAAAAGCATTTGCAGAAGAAAACTCCGGCAATGCCCGTTTAAAGGTGCAGTTTTTCTGGCCATTTAAAGCAAAATACTGGATTATTGAACTGGCGCAGGATTACAGTTATGCGGTAGTAAGCCATCCTTCCAAAAAGTATTTGTGGATTTTATCCAGAACGTCAACAATGGATAGTGCCGTATATCATCAGATTGTTTTTCGGCTGAAAGAAAAAGGGTTTGATTTATCAAAACTACAGCTCACCAAACAGATTTAATGAACACACACTATCATCTAAAAAATATTTATGAAAAAATACATCACGAAAACTATTTACCTGCTGGCATTTTCAATACTCACTTCTTCTATTACCACTAAAATTACGAGCAACTGGAAAGAACCTGACAAAAAAATTACACTAGAAAAACTAAAAAAAGTACTGGTGGTTGCATTTTTCAAAACGGAAACCAACAGCCGTAAAGCGGAAGATCAAATGGCAGGCTATCTGAAAGGAAAAGGAGTGGTCGCATACAACTATTTAGATGACAACATCAGTGCGACCAATGAGGAACTCATTCGCGATAAAATAAAAGCAGACGGCTTTGACGGTGCCGTAACAATGCGCTTGGTAGATATGGAAAAAACAGAAACCTACATACCGGGAAATATTTCTACTTACCCTTCTTACTATCATACTTTTGGCGGGTACTATTACAGAAACTGGTCGTTTAACCGCACACCGGATTATTACTCTACCACGCGAACCTATACTGTTGAGACCAATGTATTCTCTATAAAAGAAGATAAAATTATCTGGACCGGTGTCACACAGACAACAGACCCAAGCGGTGTAAACAGATTGACAGAAGAAGTGGCAAAAGTTGTGTATAAGAAAATGATGGAAGAAGGATTTATCAGTAAATAAAACAAGGATACTAACTGTCTGGCACTATGGTAATTTAAAAATCAACTGAATTAAGAAAAGCTAGACATAAATAACTATCGAAAATATCATAAACCATTTTTTTGCAAATAGACACAAGCATAGCATTC
>JADLAJ010000196.1 GCA_020848255.1 Chitinophagales bacterium | reverse complement strand
CGAGTTGTCGTTGTCCGTACACACCGCGCGTTAAACGGAAGGCTTTGAATTTGTCTTCCGGCATTTCGCCGTTTTGGAAAGCGTTGATTTTCTGCTGCAGCTCAAAAATGTCTCTGGCTGCTTCCGGTGAAATGTTTTTGGTGATGGTTATGCTCATAATTCTTCTTTTTTTACCGTCATTGCGAACAAAGTGAAGCAATCTGTTAATTCATGAGATTGCTTCGTGCCACGCAATGACGAGGTATAAAAAAAGCCTGTCGTTATACGGACAGGCTTGTAATTTTATATAATAATCTACCTATCCGACTAATGCGGTATTGCACAACAACAATTGGAAAGGCTGACTCGTTTCATTTGCAACTAAATTAGTAATAAATATGGAATTGTGTGTGGTGTTAATGATTTATTAATTGTCTGAACCGCTGATTTAGCTGATTATTTTGATGGATATGATTTTTTTAGAATACCAGCAATGATATTTATAAGAAATATGAATTGAGTAAAAAATATAATGATGGTGAAGACAGAAATCAGGTCATTAAAAAACGCATATTGTTTAAATGAATCAATTTCATTAAACGTATAATATCTTTTTGGCACTATTGGTGTAAAAAAACTTATTGTCTTTGTTATAAAAACAATTAATAGTGTAAACGCTATTGTAGTTAAGACATGAATCCAAATTAATCTTTTTGAATATAAAATCTTTTTGAATAAGAGATGCAAGCCAAATAAGAAGTAAAAAATAAAGCAACCTGCAATAAAAATATGATTTTCTCCAAAAACCCAATAAAAATCATGTAATTGGATATCTATTGTTTTATCAGTTGGAATAAAACCACAAACAAGAAAAACACATGCAAAAAGCAATAAAAGTAAAAATGGTTTTTCTTTAATCCTTGCAATCATAAAAATCTACTAAATCCGTGTTCTACTATCTACTCATTCTCAGCCACCACTTCCTGAACTTCGGGAACGAAGCGTTTCAGTAGGTTTTCGATGCCTTGCTTTAAAGTCACTGTACTTGAAGGACAGCCACTGCAAGAACCTTGCAACTGAAGCGTTAGTTTGCCGTCTTCGAATTTCACGAAAGAGATATTGCCGCCATCCATTTCCACGGCTGGTTTCACGTATTTATCTAAAGCTCCTTTAATGCGTATTTCCACATCACTGTCGTTGTCGCCTACTTCGTTGGTCGCCGTTTTGGTTGGTTTTACAAAGTTCTCCGTTAAGATAACTCCGCTTTCGTCGATGTACTTTTTCAGGAAATCCTTAATCGGAATCATGACTTCTGCCCAGAGGGCATCTTCCGTTTTGGTGATGGTGACAAAGTTATTCGTAATGAACACATTCGTCACCGCATCAAAGCCAAACAATGCTTTTGCCAAAGGCGCTTCGTTGGTTTCGTCTGCTGACTGAAATTCCACCGTGTCGTTCAGCAACAAGGCTTTATTGGTGACAAATTTCAGCGTATTCGGATTCGGGGTGGATTCTGTATAAATCATCACCGGTATATTTGTTGTTGTATTTTCCATTGTTTAGTATTTAGACTTCTTTTATAACGTTTATTGGATGTTTATAGTTCAACAGATTGCTTCGTGCTTCGCAATGACGAGTAAATAGCAATGATATTAGCTTTTGTGTGTAATGGTGGCGGTGGCTTGTGCGGTGGGTAAAATAAAAATTTCTTCGATATTCACATGTGCCGGTTGGGTAGCCATGAAATAAATGCTGTTCGCCACATCTTCGGCTTTCAGCGGCTGATAGCCTTCATATACCGCATTGGCTTTCTGCTCATCGCCTTTGAAACGCACCAGGGAAAATTCTGTTTCCGCCGCTCCCGGACTGATCACCGACACCTTGATATTGTGCGGCAGCAAATCAATACGGGCACTGCGGGTGATGGCACGCACGGCATGTTTGGTGCCGCAATATACATTGCCGCCACCGTATGCTTCCCAGCCTGCCAGTGAGGCCACATTGATGATATGGCCCTGTTTTCTGGCTATCATCAGCGGCGATACTTCGCGTGTCATGTATAATAAGCCTTTCACATTGGTATCTATCATCTGTTCCCAATCCTCGTACACCCCTTCCTGAATCGGTCCGCGGCCGGCAGCTAAACCAGCATTATTTAACAACACATCTACATTTTTCCAGTTATCCTGCAAAGACGAAATAGCTGTTTTTACTGCTTCCACATTTCTTACATCAAAACACAGGCTCAGCACCTCCACCTTATAAGTGGATTTTAAAACAGTTTCCAGTTTTTCCAGACGTTCTTTTCTTCTGCCGCTTATAATGATATTCCAGCCATTCTCTGCAAAGAGATGTGCTGATGCCTCACCAAATCCTGAGGTGGCTCCTGTAATAAGAATAATGCTCATTATTTTGTGAATATATGAATTTTAATACCCTACAAAGCTATGGGTTTATTTGCTTTTTTGGGAAAATATCTTTCTCTTACTTTTAAAATTGGGTATTCAATGGTTTTTCCCATGAAAATACCAAGAAAGATTGAAAATGACATATAGGTAATAAACACGAAGTATCCATTTTGATTGTTTTCACCTTTTTCAAATAACTTATACATTATATGATTTGCCAAGGCGTGCCAGAGGTAGATAGAATAAGAATATAATCCTATGGTCGATATAGCTTTGAACCCTATTTTTCCAATAATTTTTGAAATATTAGATTCCAAATTTGCTTCATTTAGAAATAAGATTAATAAAATGCCAAATGCAAGGCTTATAAATGTTAAGCCAAAACTTGACATATAAAGCTGTTGCGGGTATTCATTTATGTTCCAAATGAGTGGAAGCAATAATATGCATAAAACAAGCACATATGCCAAATATTTGTATTTCAGAATGCAACGAAACAGAGAAAAATTAGTTCTCCATACATGCGCTATTAACAGACCAACAAATAAAGCATCAATACGAAGGTGAGTTGGAAAAAGATGTGTATGTCTTGAATAATCTGGATTAGCCCAAAACATTATACATTTAGACAATATGCCGAAAAGTATAATCCCTAAGGAACCATATATTATTGTGTTATTTAAATTTTTCTTTTTCTTTATCAGTATTGTAAAAATGATTACAATTATAAAATAAAAATGTTCTTCTACAGCAAGTGACCATGTGTGGTCATTGTCGTAAAAATAATTTTGTATAAACAAAAATTGTCTGATTATTTGTTTTGTATCAAAGATGCCCAATATTGCATATTGATAGATAGTATTAGCCAGTAAGTATATCCAAAACGAGGGGTATATTTTAAACCCTCTTCTTATTAAAAATCTTCTTTCATCAAATTTTTTAGTGTTTCTATATTCATCAAAAATTAATCCGGATACTAAGAATCCGCTTAAAACAAAAAACAAATCAACACCAATCCAACCTAGTTTTTTAATAATATCAAATAAATAAATGCCGCTGAAACCAAAATGATGAAACAATGTCAATAATATGGCAATACCTCTAAGAAAATCAATCACTTTATTTCTCATTCTTTTTTAATATTTTTATATAAAAAGCTTTTCAGCAAAGGTATTGATTTTTAAAAATACAGAAATTAACATTCTAATCTAAATAACAAATTAAATGACCATTCAAGAAGCACAAAACACGATTGATAAATGGATAAACTCAACGGGTGTCCGATATTTTAATGAATTAACAAATATGGCTATTTTGTCGGAAGAAGTGGGAGAAGTAGCCAGAATTATAGCCAGAAAATACGGCGAACAGTCTTTTAAAGAATCTGATAAAGACAAAGATTTGGGAGATGAACTGGCCGATGTGCTATTTGTGTTGATGTGTATCGCAAATCAAACAGGGGTGGATTTAACAGAAGCGCTCAAAAAAAATCTTGATAAAAAAACAAAAAGAGACAGCGAGCGGCACCGAAATAATAAAAAACTGAAATAAATTTCACAAATACAGCCATTTTGGCATATATTTTATAAAAACACAGACAGTTTGTCTGTGTTTTTGTGTTTACTGGATGATTTTTTGAGCTGGAACAACTTTTGAAAAACTCTATCTGTAAAAAATTATTTAAAACAAAAAAAAACAGATATGAGAACATTAGTAAAAGCACAATGTGGCGTTCCTGTCAGCAATCGTTTCTTCTTTGATGACTTTTTCGGAAAAGACGTCTTTGATTTTAATCCAAATCAACTGGTAAAAAGCACACCATCGGTAAATGTAAAAGAAAACGAAAACGAATTTACAATAGAAGTGGCTGCACCGGGTTTACAAAAAGAAGACTTTAACGTGTCGGTGGATGATAATGTATTGAGTATTTCTTCTGAAAAGAAAACTGAAACGACAGAAAACAACGAACAAACAAAATTCACCCGTAAAGAATTTTCTTATCATTCTTTCAAAAGAAGCTTTACACTCAATGAAGAAAGTGTAGATGCGGAAAACATTATTGCGAAGTATGAAAATGGAATTTTGAACGTACAGATTCCGAAAAAAATAAAAACAGAAGAAGTGAAAAAAGCAAAAACAATTTCCATTTTATAGTTCGATTTTATAAAAGAACAAATGAAGTGTCATACAAACAGAAGGAAAGTTTCTTTCCTTCTGTTTTTTTATAACTCTGCTAAGACTGACGTATCTGTATAAGCGATAAACAGCTCCTTAAATATTTCGATAGTTTTCCTTAGATATTCCATAACGATATGTATCAACAATCTGATTTTCATATGTCGTGTAATCCTGATAAAAAGCGCCTTCGTATTTCAAGCCTGATTTTTCAACCACTTTCTGGCTGGGAATATTCGTAGTAACGATGCGTGCAAACACTCGCTCAAATCCAATTTCCAGAAAACAACATTTCAGTAAAGCATTCAACGCTTCCGTAATTAAACCTGTGCCTTCCATGTCTTCATCAATAAAATAAGCCAGTTCACACTGTCTTTTTTTCCAGTCAATATCTTTTAAATTAAAATGGCCGATAAGCTGATGCGAATGTTTATCAAAAATCATGAAACCATACGCTCTGTTGTTGTTCCAGTCGAATATTTTCTGCTGTACGTAATCCTTCGTGCCTTCTATCGTTTCGGTGGCTTTTAAAAGATTCGGAAAACTGTGAATTAAACGGGGTTTGTTTTTGTGAATCAACAGAAATACTTCTTTGTAATGCTTTATGTTGTAGGGTGTAATCAGCATTCGTTCCGTTTCAATATTTCTTCTTTGAAATTTTATCATTAAAAAATCAGTTACACTATAAAAACAGTAATATAATTAGTTTAAAACAACAGAATTTATTAAATTTAAAAACACGATTAATCAGCAAGATAATGAACTTAAACTATTTTTCAGAACAATCAAAATTACCACTCGTTGTATCACCTGCTGCAGGTGAATCCGGAAAGAATAATTTAATCAACTGGATTTCTGCTAACAAAGTTACTATTGAAGAGCAGCTTATCGAATCTGGGGCGGTTTTATTTAAGGGATTTGATATTCAAACACCGCAGGATTTTGAAGATGTTGCGAAAGCGGTAGACAATGATTTGAAGGATGATTATATGGGAACTTCTCCGCGGGATAAAAAATCCGGGTTTGT
>JADLAJ010000195.1 GCA_020848255.1 Chitinophagales bacterium | reverse complement strand
TTTACTTCCGTTTTCAGTGATTTAGTACTAAACTCTACGTAATCGGCACCCGGTGTTTTAGTAATGATTTCTTTTATTTTTCTGGCAGCTACCCAAAGTTCATCCATATTGGCACCAGTGATGACCAGTTGAATCTGCGGTTGATTATTTCCGGTGATTTGGGTCGGTTTCATGGAGAAACTGATGCCCGGAATACTGTCTAACCTAGGGCGAAGTACCGCACAGAATTGTTCAGTAGATAAAGTTCGTTCTTGTTTGTCTATTAAACCAATAGTCATATCCGCCTGATTCGGCGTAGAGATACTTCCGCCCATCATGGTTCCGGTGGCACCTACGTTTGTAAATACTTTAGTTACTTCCGGATAAGATAAAATGATATTTTCAATTTGCTGAGTTACACGGTTCGTTTGTGATAGTGTTGCCTGCGGATCTAATTCTACAATCAAGTTGAATTCGCCTCTGTCGCCGTTTCCTGCAAAAGAACTACCGATAAAACCAAAATATCCTAAACTTCCGGCACCGGCAAACAAGGCAATGACGATAATAATTACATATCGTTTATGTCCTAAAGACCATTCCAGAATTCGTCCATATGCTGCAATTAATTTATCAATCTGATGTTCGAAAGCAAGGTTTAATTTTCCCCAAAGCGTGTCCTTGTTCAGTTTTTCTAATTTCCCGAAACGGGAAGCTAATAATGGAGTTAGTGTAAAGGATACAAATAAACTCATCAAGGTGGAGAATACCACCACGAGGGCAAACTCACGTAATATGTTACCAATCAATCCGCCCGCCATGGCTAAAGGAACGAAAACCACGACGTCCACCAATGTAATTGCTATTGCGGTAAATCCGATTTCCGCACGACCATCCAACGCTGCGGTAACTCTGTCTTTTCCCATTTCCATATGGCGGAAAATATTTTCGAGAATAACGATACTGTCATCCACCAAAATACCCACTACGAGCGAAAGCGCCAGCAAAGTCATGAGGTTGAGAGAAAATCCCATCAGGTACATTAATAAAAATGTAGGAATCATGGCAGATGGTAATGAAATCAAGATGAACATGGAGCTTCTGAAACTATGAAGGAAAACCAACATCACACATGCCACAATAATAACCGCCAGAAATAAATCATGAATTACAGATTCAGCTGATTCCATTGTATATATAGACTGGTCAATTGCAATTTCATATCTGAATCCTTTTGATTTATATTGCTTTACCAGTGTGTCCAGTTTTGCTTTTACTTGCGTGCTTACTTCCACGGCATTGGCATCTGTTTGTTTGGATACCTGAATACCTAATCCAACTTTTCCGTTAATACGGTTAATGGTAGTTGGTGTTTCTGTAGCATCCGTAACAGTGGCGATATCCTGCAACAAAATCTTACTGCCGTTTTTATTTTCACGAATGATGAGCGTACGCAACGCATTTACATCCGTCAGTTTTTCATCCAAGCGAATGGTGTAGCGATTGTCATTGTTTTCTATATTTCCTGCAGGATATGACATGTTTCCCATCGCTATCATCTGGCTTACCATTGCAGAGGATAAATTGTATGCCTGCAGTTTTTCATTGTCCAGTTTTACCTCAATTTCTCTTCTGTTACCACCAATCAAATCTACCTGACCAACGCCGGGTACATTTAATAAAATAGGTTTAATGGTTTGATCTACGAGGTCATACAATTCTGTTTCACCAATATTGGCGAAGGCACTCATTTTCAATACGGGAATATCACTGGAACTGAATTTGCTGATAATGGGTTCGTCCACACCATCCGGTAAATCGTTTTTGATATTGTTTATTTTTCGCTGTGCATCTGTTTGTGCCGCACTCGCATTTGTTTTTTGTTTTAACTGAACAGTTACGACAGAGACATTTTCCTGAGAGGAGGAAGAAATAATATCTACCCCTTCTATGGAAGAAACTGCATCTTCGATTTTCTTGGTTACGTTATTCTGTACTTCTTCTGAAGAAGCACCTTTGTAAATAGTTTGTATTGATATAATGGGTGCCTCAAATTTCGGAAGCAAATTATAACTTAGTTGTGTATAGCCCAGAAACCCGAAAATAATCAACGTAATAAAAATTACACTGATAAGCAACGGTCTCTTTACGGCAATTTCGGTAATAGACATACTGATTAATTTTTTGGATTTACAATCGAAATTTTACTGCTGGCCGTAAGATTAATCTGCCCGCTGGTGACTACTTTTTCTCCCGGAGTCAAGCCGCTTTTTACAACTACATTCTGTCCAACCTCTTCCCCTAATTCCAGTTTTCTTACAGCAATACTATTTCCGTTCACCACATATACAAAAGGATTTTTCACACCTTCCACTAATGCGATTTTCGGTATCTGTAAAGCTTCAGCAGGTTTCTTGAAACTGAATTTTACATTAACATATGTACCTGCTTTATAACCGCTGTTCGGGATTTCCACCTCTACACGGTAGTTGTGGTTCTCATCGCCTTTTGGTGCGATGTATTTTACAATACCTTTCGTAAGTTTTCCAGGGAAAATGCTGGATGTAACTTGAGCTGATTGACCTAATTTCAAATCATATACATTGGTTTCACTTACGTATACAATTGCTTTTAAAACAGAAACATCCATGATAGAAGCTAATGGTGTTCCCGGGTTGGCAAACTCACCTGCATTGGCATTTTTTTGTACTACAATACCGCTGATTGGTGCGTAAATATTGTTGTCAGCAATTTGTTGCTGCATATTTTCTTTTTGAATTTTAGTGGTTTCTAAATTATAGTTCAGATCGTTAACAGCAGTTGCGGGTGCTGCATCACCTTCAATTAAATCTTTGGTGCGTTGCAAATCGGCTTCCAGTTTTTTGATAGTTGCATCTGAAGATTTGATGCCGATTTCTCTTTGTCTGGAATCAATTTTTCCAATCAATTGTCCCTTAGTAACGTGGCTTCCGATTTCTACATTAAAACTGGCTAATTTACCCGGTTGGGTTGCAGTGATAATACCACTTTTATTAATATCCAAAACGGCAGGCAATGCATAGTCCGTACTTACCGGAAAATAATTTGCATCAAATGTAGTTACAGAAACCGGTACATTGGTTCTGTCTACCGGCTGCTCATTTTTAGTGATTATTTTTTTGTTCTGAGTTAGCTTGTAAGCCATACCGCCTATCAGTAATATGGCGATGATTGCGATGATAATGTTGTTCTTCATATAGCTGTTTTATTATTTTGTATATATGTATTGAGAATAGTGCATTGCGTTATTACAGATTATTTTTTATTTCGTATTGCGCACTTTTTTACTGTTTATAGCTGTTTATATTATTATTTGATTTGTCTGCTTCAATTTTCGATTGTAAATATCCTACTAATGAAGTCATGTAATTTTGTTCTGCTTCTTTGTATGAGAATTCAGCACTTATCCAGTCCGTGTAAGAGATAACTCCCTTTTGATATTGCAAAGTAGTAACATCATAAATGTTCTTTGCTAAATCGATATTTTCTTTACTTAGCAATAAATTTTGTTGTGAATTTTGTAATGTAGTTTTTGCATTCAACATTTGTAATTTCAAACCTTCTTCTTTTAATGCCATATCTTCTTTAAGGTTAGCAATATTTAATTTTGCCATACGTACATTACTCGAAGTTCGTAAGCCATCAAAAATGGGAATATCTAATTTGAAACCGATGGATGCAAATTGCGACCATCTTGTAAACGATTGGGAGAACTCGTTGCCAAATGCGAGGCCACCATACTTAGCATAAAACCCAAACTGCGGATAGTAAGCAGCTTTGGTTCGTTTTAATAAGATTTCCTGCAAAAAGATGTTTTTGCGCATCAATTGCATCTCAATTTTATTCTTGATATTTGTTGTGTCTACATAATTATTCGCATCAACCATTTCTTTAGAATAAACGGTGTCAATAGTAATCACAGAATCCAAAGACATACCCATGTTGTATTTCAAATTATTCAACGCTACTTGTTTATTAGAAGCCAGGATTTGTTGATGTGCAATGATGTTATTATAATTTACCTGCACCTTGTCTACATCAATCTTTCTGATAACACCTTTGTCATACTGTAGCTTTACAATTGGAATTGTTTTACTTAAACGTTCTTCATTTTGTTTCAGCAATTTTTCATTTTCGTTGATGAGTAAAATGTTGTAATACGCAATAATAGTATTGTATGTCACATCTTCTTCAGTTTTAATTTTCTTTGTTTTTGCAATATCATAGCCGGGTTTGATTGCTTTGATGCCCTGTATGAATGACCAGTTAAATAACATTTGGTCAAGCTCTATACCAACCAGACTATTATATTGATTGCCAAATTTTACTACTTGCTCCGGTGTTGTAATCGTTCCGAATGTTAAGGATGGAATTACACTTGACTGCAAGATTAAATTGTCATCCCATTTTGCCTGTGCGTTTATTTGAGGTAAATAAACAGATTGACCTTCACGTTTTCTGGCATATGCTGTTTCTACATCATTTTCAGACATTTTAATACTCTTGTGATTCTTTAAAGCATAATCGATACATTGTTTTAACGTATAAGTAGTTTGCGAAAAGGCAAAGGAGTAGAGCAGTGCTGTTGCAAACAGGAGAGCTGTTTTCTTCATTTTATAGTTTTATCTTTTTAATTAATTGTTCAAATAATTCAATTCCTTTCGGAGTAGCAATCGCATAGAAATTGTATTTTAATACCTCTATATATACATCGGAAGGCTTATGAACCTTGCCGTCAAATTGTAAGGGCAGAAATGACAGATGTAATTGCAGCATGGTCACCATGTCAACATTAATATCTTTTCGGTACAACCCCTGCTTGATGCCTTTTCTTAAGTTATTGGAGATGTTCTTTTTTGCAAAAATATCGCGATGCTGTTCTATCATTGCCCAGCTCTCCGGATAAAATTTTATCAAATCCTGCATGATGGAAGGGTGAAATACCTGCAGTTCCGCATGGATATGCGCCGCAATCAGTAACAATTCTTCAATGGCATTTTCCGTTTTTTCAGAAATATCCAGAATGGCTTTCTCATCACATCTTAAATCATATTCCACACAAAACTTAACCAGATCTGCTTTGTTGTCTATTTCTTTGTAAAGCGTTTTTTTAGAAATACCCAGTTCTTTTGCCAAATCATCCATTGTGGTGTTGCGCACTCCCACGGAATAAAACAGATTTCGGGCCTTTTCAAAGATTTTACCCGGAATGCAATTTTCCTGTTTGTTGATATTTCCTGCTGTTGTTTCCATTTGGTCGACAAAACTACAATAATAAACGCAGGAAACTAAAAAAGGTTTTAAAGTTTCCGAGAAGATAGCGTTAAGTAAACATTAATAAGTTGTAGATTTGTTTTTAATCAAATTAAACACATGAAAGCACTCGTCTTAAATACAAACTCTTTCCAGCTCGAAGAAGTAACAACACCCACCGTGGGCGAACATCAGGCTCTCGTGAAAATTAACTATGCCGCACTCAATCACCGCGACCAGTGGATACGGGAAGGACAATATGCCAAGATTCAGTTGCCGGCCATTTTAGGTTCTGACGGATGTGGTGAGGTAATTGTCGTTTCTAATGAAGAACATCGGCATTGGATTGGAAAGCCTGTTATTATTAACCCAAATATCGGTTGGGGAAGTGATGATCGGTTTCAGTCAAAAGAATATCAGATTCTGGGCATGCCTGCACAAGGCACGCTGGCAGAGTATGTGGTAGTTAATATTGACCGTCTGTATGAAAAACCGGTATACCTGTCAAATGAACAGGCGAGTGCATTGCCATTGGCCGGTCTTACCGCTTACAACGCGCTGTTTAATAAAGGTAAAGCTGAAAAAGGAATGAATATCCTGATTTCAGGAGTAGGAGGTGGTGTGGCGCAGTTTGCTTTTTTGCTTGCCAACGCCATCGGTGCCAATGTATATGTTACTTCCAGCAAGGAAAATGTTATACAGCGATGTATAGATTTAGGTGCAAAATGCGGTGCAAATTATACGGAAAAAGAGGCGGTGAAAAATCTCGCAAAATCTGTCGGCGGCTTTGATATAATTATAGATAGTGCCTGCGGAGATGGCATGAACGAATTAATTGCATCCTTAAAACCTGCCGGAAAATTTGTGTTTTACGGCGCCACCAAAGGCTTGCCAAAGGATTTAAATATGCGGCAGATTTTCTGGAATCATTTGCAATTGCTGGGTTCCACTATGGGCAGCGATGAAGATTTCGGTAAAATGATAGCCTTATGCAACGAACATCAGATAATACCTGTCTTGGATAAAACATTCGATTTTACAGACGCGGTGGCAGCATTCGACAGAATGAAAAACGGCGAGCAATTTGGTAAGATTATTGTCAAAATATAAACAGTATAAATTTAAAACAAAAAACAAACTAAAATGGATTTACAACAACTTTTAGGAGGCTCACTTGGCCAGGAAGCTACACAGCTAATCAGTCAGCAATTAGGTATCGATGCAGGTCAGGCACAGAGTGCAGTCAATCTTGCATTGCCAACCATTTTAAATGCACTTAATAAAAATGCATCTACAGATGACGGGGCAGCTGCATTAACGAATGCCATTTCAAATGACCACAACGGAAGTGGTTTGGGCGATTTAGCTGGTTTGGCACAAACTGCTTTGGGCGGACAAGGTGCATCTATCTTACAACATATTTTTGGTGGCGCGGAACAAAATGTAACAAATGCAGTATCACAGAATGCAGGCATTGGCGGCGGGCAAGCATCGCAGGTATTGCAAATTCTGGCACCTATTGTTCTGAATGCATTAGGCAATCAGTCACAACAAAGCGGCGGCGGTATTAATATCGGAAATATCGCAGGTATCCTGAGCAATTTCGTCGGCAACCAACAACAGCAGGCTCCGCAGCATACGGATATGATTTCTCAATTGCTGGACAGAAATAATGACGGTAATGTAGCTGATGATGTTATCGGTATGCTGGGAAATTTATTTAAGAAATAAGTTTTTAGCTTCATAATCTGTAAGCCACTCGTTACCGGGTGGCTTTTTTATTTTTAAAATAGCACAACTTATTACTTACGACTAATCACTATATTTGTAGTATGCATGAAGAAATACTAAAACATTTATTTAAGCAATATTTCAAGGAAGATTGTCTGGCTGTTATTCAGTTGCCGCAAGCCGGTTCTGACAGGATTTACTTTCGCCTGAAGGGTGCAGAAAATTCTGCTATCGCTACTTATGGCAAGGATACCAAAGAGAATGAAACCTTCATTCATCATACCAAACATTTTCATCAGAAATTTATAACGGTACCGCAGGTATACATTGCCAGCGAGGATAAAAAATATTACCTGCAGCAAGACCTGGGAGATACTTCCCTGTATTCCATTATTAAGCAAGAAGGCATTTCGGAAAATGTTATTAAACATTTGAAAGAAGTGTTACAGCAGTTAACCTACCTGCAGATACGAGGCGCAGAGCATTTTAATTTTGCTACCTGTTACCCGATTCAGGAGTTTAACAGAAGTTCGATGTTCTGGGATCTGAATTCATTTAAATATTATTTTGCCCGCGTGGCAAGGGTGCATTTTAGTGAAATAGATTTGAATGAAGACTTTCATAAACTCTGTGATTATTTGCTCGACGAACCGAATCAGTATTTTATGTTCCGTGATTGTCAGTCGCGCAATGTGATGATACATGAAGATAAACCTTATTTTATCGATTATCAGGGCGGGCGAAAAGGCCCGCTGCAATACGATGTGGCTTCTCTGCTTTGGCAGGCCGGTGCTAAAATTCCGTACGATGTACGGGAAGAATTATTTGACTATTATTCAAAAAAAGTTTCCGCATTAATCCTGATTAATAAGGAAGAATTTAAAGAACGCTATTACGGGTTTGTACTGATACGCATGCTGCAGGTACTGGGTGCATATGGCTTCAGAGGCTTAATTGAAAAGCGCAGTCACTTCATTGAAAGCATTATACCTGCACTGGAAAATGTGAAATGGTTTCTGGAAAACATACAATTAAAAATTGAGCTGCCGGAGCTAACGAGCGTGTTGCAGCAGTTAATTATTTCGGATGCTTTTAAAGTGGAGAAGTTTGACGGCTCCGATAAGCCATTAAAGATTGTTGTGAACAGTTTTTCTTACAAACGCGG
>JADLAJ010000194.1 GCA_020848255.1 Chitinophagales bacterium | reverse complement strand
GTCAGGTAGTGCTGGCCGGCGAGGTGAAATCCAAAGCCTATCTCGATGTGCAGGATATTGCACGCGACGTCATAAAAAAAATCGGCTATACCAAATCCGAGTACATGTTCGAGGCGAACTCCTGCGGAATCTTATCCGCTATCCACGAACAGTCACCGGATATCAACCAAGGCGTAGAGCGCAAGAAACCGGAAGACCAGGGCGCCGGCGACCAAGGCATGATGTTTGGCTACGCATGTCGCGAAACAGACACTTATATGCCGCTTCCGTTGGAACTGGCACACTTGCTGCTGCGCGAACTGGCGACTATCCGCAGAGAACAGAAGGTGATGAAATATCTGCGTCCGGATGCGAAATCGCAGGTGACCATCGAATACGATGACAACAACAAACCGGTGCGCATTGACGCGATTGTTATTTCGACGCAGCACGACGACTTCGGCAAGGAAGCGGTGATGCTGAAACAAATCAAAGAAGATGTGATTAAAATCCTGATTCCGCGTGTGATGAAAAAACTGCCAAAACGCGTACAGGCTTTATTCAACGATAAAATCAAATACCACGTGAACCCGACCGGCAAGTTTGTCATCGGTGGTCCGCACGGCGATACAGGTCTGACAGGCCGAAAAATCATCGTGGATACTTACGGTGGCAAGGGCGCACACGGTGGTGGTGCATTCTCCGGCAAAGACCCTAGTAAAGTGGACAGAAGTGCGGCTTACGCTACGCGTCACATCGCGAAGCACCTCGTGGCAGCCGGCGTTTGCGACGAGGCATTGGTACAGGTGGCCTACGCTATCGGCGTGGCACAACCGGTGGGCTTGTATGTAAACACTTACGGCACCGCGAAAGTGAAGATGACCGACGGTGAAATCGCGAAAATCATTGGCAAACTGCCGGAATTTGATATGCGTCCATACTTCATCGAACAACGCTTCCAGCTGAGAACACCGATTTATCTGGAAACAGCTGCATACGGACACATGGGCAGAAAATCCGAAGTGGTGACCAAAGTGTTCAACAAAGGAAAAGAGAACGAAGTAAAAGTAAAAGTGAAGTTGTTCCCTTGGGAAGAACTGAACGCGGTAGATGCAGTGAAAAAAGCATTTAAACTAAAATAATCTCATTTTTATTTTCTGCTTAAATATTAAATAACCATGCAAAATGCATGGTTATTTTTATGTATGTCATCCTGAACTTGTTTCAGGATCTTTTTTAGAATAGTTAAACTTTTACCCTTTCTTAATTTTTAATTCAAAATTCTATTGCTATATTTGCAGTCCAATTAGCAATAATTGGAAACAGAGAGATGGCAGAGCGGTCGAATGCGGCGGTCTTGAAAACCGTTGACTGTAACAGGTCCGGGGGTTCGAATCCCTCTCTCTCTGCGAATATTACGAAGTTGATTGATATTCATTGAGTTGCCACACTCTTACTTTAAAACGCAAGTAAAAAAGTAAGTACCAATGAAACCAACAACAAAACAAAATTATTGGGGCTTCTATACGAAGCCTCAATTTATTTTATTCCCCTTATAATTCCACAAATTCAGTTTTATGAATTTGGATACGGTTCTGTTTATTATCCACCAAATCAAGAACCAATATTAACTTATTCAAAATCAAGTGTATAACCCAAAATAAGGTTGTACAAATAAGCTAGGTCATGTAAATAAAACCCAATAGACAGAATAATTACATAAAAATAATTCATGTAAAATGTATTATTTTTAATACACCTTTAGTATATTGCAAAAACAAAAACATTATTTCTTCACTTAAAAAATAAAACCATGAAAAAGCTATTATTAAGTTCTATCTCTCTTTTCCTATTTTCATAATCAATTATGATATTTCAAATTAGCTGTCAAAAAGGTGCAAATGCAACTCCAAGTACTACTACTCAGAAAAATAAGATAGTTTATGGATATGACAAAGGCTTAGGAAGCAACCCGATAGAAATATGGATATCAAATATTGACGGAACAGATAATAAAAAAATACCAAGATCATTACCCGCCAACGAGTCACTTCAAGGTTATGTTTCTATTTTACCAGATGGGAATAAAATTGTGTTTGCCGTTAGTAGTGACATTACCAGTGAAGTATTTTTGTACACAGCTTCAACTAATGGTGAGAATCTTACAAAAATAATAACCGGCAGCGGTGATGGTTTCTATTCAATAAATGCATACTAGTTATACCACTTATATAAAATAACCAAGACACAGAAATAGAAAATTGAATAAAAATGATAACAATTATTGAAAAAGACATAGAAGCAAAAGGATATTATGAATACAGAAATACCGATGATTATTTTAAAGACATTCCAAATGAGAAATTTGATTTTGATTTCGTTCTTTTAAATCTCTCAGTATTTGATTTTATTGATAAGCACAAAAATTCTGTTAAAATCAAGGCGGACTTTAAGGAGGATGGTGTTTATCCAGGTTATGTAACATTATTCTTTTATAATGACGGAAAAGTTTTAGGAACAGCAGATTATATAGATATCAAAACAACTAAAGATCATATTACAGGAAAATACTACATATTTCAAAGCAGCTTATTACTATTTACAGAATGGGCATCTAACCATTCTCTGATAATAATACCATTAAAAGAAACTACTATTACACATTTCAATTATGTATTCTCTGCCCACAAAATAGACAGACCAAAGAACTTAAACGAAGAACCAAAAGAAAAAGCTAGCTCCAATAAAGTTCTGAAGCCAATATTAATCCAGCAAAACTTTTTAACGATTCATCCTGATGATAGCCCAAACATAATTCCAAAGTTATTGGTAATGGCAGAAATTTTACGATTTGGCTGGTCGGTTTCATTTACAGAAAATGATAAAATCATTGAAATAAGCAGAGACAACAAAACAAAAAAAGTCATCATACATGCTATATCGCTAAAGAATCCCAAATGGAAGATTAAATACAAAGATGGGATGGAGAAAATGATTCATGTCTTTATCAATATCCCGAAAGACCCTTTCGAAAACTATTTGATATATAATATCAAAGGAGTAACTATTCAGAATTGGTTCAAAAAGAAATCTTCTGACAGCTTGGTATTATCTAAAGATGATAAGTTGTTTAGCAATTATGAATACGATTGGAATATCTACAAATAGCTTTATCAATTTATCTAAGAAATCCAGCATCAATAGATTTCACAAGCTATCAACTCCAATCCTGCCCTACGTCATCCCTCACCATCCGGAAATTACTATCTTTACACAAGATATGTCTGCAACACTTCCTTTTACACTTACCATCGTCGCGGCTACCAGAATGGAGATAGCGCCGCTGCTTGCGAAATACAACGCCACACCGGGCGATTTCACCGGATTATACACGGCCGGCAATCAACTGCATTTCCTCATTACCGGCATGGGCATGATGAACACCGCCGCTCACCTGGCACTCTATTCCGCCCGCTACAACAGGGATTTCTATATCGACGCGGGCATCTGCGGGGCTTTCAACCGGCAGCTGTCCATCGGGGAGGTTGTGCAAATCAGTTCGGAAACCTACGGCGACTTCGGCGTAGAAAATGATGACACGTTCGAGGATTTTTTCGATCTCGGTTTTATCGACAAAAAGGAAGATGCTTTTCAGTACGGCCTCTGCTCACCACTGCCGTCTGCTCACCTGGCGAATATCGGTTTACCGAAGGCCAGTTCCATCACCGTGAATAAAGTGCACGGCAACGAAAAAACCATCGCCGTGATACAGGAAAAATACCGGGCTGATACCGAAAACATGGAAGGTTTGGCATTTTACTACGTACTGCAACTCATCCAAAAACCGGGCATTGAAATCCGCGCAATTTCCAATTATGTAGAGAAAAGAAATAAGGACAACTGGGATATTCCGGGATCTATACGCAACCTGAACGATGCACTCATCCGTTTTATTGAACATCAGCGGATGTAAGCTCCGCCACATTGCTTTCCCGTACAATATACAAAGGACGCTTCTTCACGTTATCGAGGATGCGCGCTAAATATTCGCCGATAATACCGAGACAAATCAGCTGCACGCCGCCGATAAACAGGATACTCACCATCAGCGATGACCAGCCCTGCACGACAGTACCGTTGACATACTTCTGAAACAAGGTATAGATAATCGCGAAAAAGGCCACCAACGAAACCACAAATCCCATGTAAGTGGCCAATCGCAGAGGCATATTGGAAAATGCGGTGATGCCGTCGAGTGCAAACTTGAACATCTTGGCATACGAATAATTGGTCGCGCCCGCGTATCGCTCATCGCGCTTATAGAGAATGGAAGTCTGTTTGAATCCGGCCCACGCGATTTGTCCGCGCAGGAATTTATTGTATTCCGGCATCGACACCACAATATCTTTAATTTTCTTCGAGATAATGCGGTAATCGCCCGTATCCAGCGGTATTTCCACATCCGACAGCCGGTTGATAAAACGGTAGAATAATTTTGCCGTCAGCAGCTTGTGCCAACTCTCCCCTTTGCGCTGTTCGCGCTGCGCATACACGACATCATAACCTTGCTGCAAGGTGCGATACAAATCGGCAATAAGTTCCGGCGGATCCTGCAAATCCGCGTCAATGATTACGATAGCCTCTCCGGAAGCATGTTCAAGTCCGGCGTATGCCGCCAGCTGATGTCCGAAATTTTTACTGAAGTCGATGAACTTTACGGAGGTATCTTTTTTCGCCAAATCCTTGAGCAATGACAAAGAACGGTCGGTGCTGCCGTCATTCACAAAAATCAGTTCATAGCTTGTCGTAAGCGGACGCAAGGTCTGTACTAAGCGCTCGTACAGGAGCGGCAGATTGCCTTCTTCATTATACACAGGAATTACAACAGATATATCCACGTTACTAATTTACAATTTACTTGTTAATAATAAGCGGATTTTGATACAAAACAAGTCGCACCATTCCTTTTTCACCTTTCCAGCTCACCGGCCAGTGCTGCAGT
>JADLAJ010000193.1 GCA_020848255.1 Chitinophagales bacterium | reverse complement strand
GCTAATATCGGTCAGCTCAGTAAGTTGGCTATGCTGTTTCCAGCATTGAGTAATTTCGGGTTGACGAATAAAATTACGTCTGGAATACTGAAAAAAATGCTGAAGATTGCGCCAAACCGTTCCATGCCTTTGTATTACAAAGAGACATTGTTAAGTTGGTATAAGAAGAACAGTAAGGAATTGGAATTGAAGATTCCGCAAAAAGGAAAAGTTTATTTTTTCTTTGACGAATTTACGAATTTCAATGATGTGGAAATTGGCATCAAAGCAATGAAATTATTGACAAAACTCGGTTATGAAGTTGCATATATTGAGCATGCAGACAGCGGTCGTGCTCATTTGTCAAAAGGACTTATATTAGAAGCACAGAAACTGGCAAAAGAAAATGTTGCTGTTTTCAAAACCTGGGTAAATAAGGATGTGCCATTAATTGGTATTGAGCCTTCCGCTATTCTTTCTTTCAGAGATGAATATCCGAGACTGGTGGATAAAAGTGAAATTCCGGCTGCTAAAAAACTAGCAGAAAATTGTTTTATCATTGATGAATTTATCGCACGCGAAATTCAAAAAGGAAATATAACAGCAGCTCAGTTTACCAAAGCCAGCAAGCAAATTAAATTACACGGACATTGCCATCAAAAAGCGTTGTCATCTGTCCAGTCTTCTATTCAATTGATGTCTCTTCCGGAAAATTACCACGTAGAAAATATTCCAAGCGGCTGTTGTGGCATGGCCGGCAGTTTCGGTTATGAAAAAGAACATTTTGAGGTTTCTATGCAGGTAGGCGAGTTGGTTTTATTTCCTGCAGTTCGAAGTGCCGACGCAGAAACCATCATTGCTGCACCGGGTACCAGTTGCCGTCATCAAATAAAAGACGGTACTCAAAGACATGCTCAGCATCCTGTGGAGGTGTTGTATGACGCGTTAATCTAACGTCATTAAGTGTTCTGAACATTCGGAAATATGCAATCTGTTAATTTTTTCATTTCTTAAATCCATTGAAATGTTTTTTTGTTGTTATTGCAATTCATAAATTTTTCACATTTCTTGCCAAAAATCAAACCATTTTTATATAAAATTGGTTAGTTTAGTGTTACGTAAACGTAAAGAAACTCATGCAAAGCATCCAAATTTATACGGTTAAAACATTTATAAATATTTTCAGAAGTGTATTGTTTGTTCATAAAACAGAACCCAATACCGTCAGAGTTGGATTTGAACGTTTGTCAAACATTACCAAGTTTCCAAGATTTGTCAAAAAGGAAGAACTTAAATATGCCGGTTCTGATGCAGCCTGGTTTATACCTGATGGTTTCGGAAAATCCAAGACTATTTTATACCTGCACGGCGGTGGTTATGTTGTTGGATCTTACAATACTCATCGCGCATTAATTGCAAGAATAGCACGTGCTGCAGGTTATAAAACCTTAGCAATCAATTATCGAAAAGCACCGGAAAATGCATATCCATGTGCGCTCGAAGATGCACTGGCTGCTTACAAGCAAATGCTGGCAGATGGATACGAAAATATTTTTATCATGGGTGACTCTGCTGGTGGCGGTTTAACGCTTGCACTTTTGCAGATGATTAAAAAACAAAGATTACCCAAAGCTGCAGGTGCCGTATTATTATCACCTTGGACAGATTTAACGTTGAGTGGAGACAGTATTCAATCTAAGAAAGACAAGGATCCATTAATCACACCACATTTACTAACTATTTTTTCTAAAAGATATATTGGAGAGGCCGACCCAACAGATCCGTTGGTTTCACCACTTTTTGCTGACGTAAAAGGATTTCCACCTACACTCATACAAGTCGGGAGCAACGAAATATTATTTGATGATTCGATTAGGATGGCTCAAAAAATGAACAAAGCCGGTGTGAAAGTTCAACTTGAAATTTATGAAAACATGATGCATGTCTGGCAATATCTTGGTGGTATCGTTCCGGAAGCCAATAAGGCCATTGATGAAATCGGAGAATTTGTTCAGTCTGTAAAGGTGAGCACAAAAGCGGACAGACAGGACGCCATGGCAGTGTATTAATATGGAATACCTCAACATCGATAAACAGAAAATTACTTGTCCGCAATGCGGAAGCAACCATTTTATATCCATTGACGAAACCCATATCGAATGTACGCATTGCGGCACACAGGTAGATACCACCATTGTACTTACAGATAATACCAATCAGCATATGGTGATAAAAGATGGCGCAGATGTGCAAATTACAGATAATGCAAACGTAAAAATCAAAGGTGGTTTGGAAATTAAAGGCGGAACATTAATCATAAAGGATGGTGGCAGTCTGGAAATCGGATAAATGATGCATTCACATTATTTAAGAATTATAATTCCCCGTTTTTTTGTTTTAAGAAACTAATTTTATAAGTTTGTCTTGATGAAAAGCTTTTTGAACAATATAATGTGCTGCTGTTGTAAAACAGAAACGGAAGGCTTTGTCTGAAACTGAAATATTTATTGAAAATATACAGCCTTCCCAGAACACGGAAGGCTTTTTTTATGTCTATTAATCACTTTCTAAAATAAAAACAATGAGTACTTACAAATTTGAAACATTGCAATTACACGCGGGGCAGGAAGTTGACCCGACAACAGGTTCGCGTGCCGTTCCTATTTACCAAACCACTTCCTATCAGTTTAAAGATACAGAGCATGCCGCCAATTTATTCGGCTTGCGTGAGTTCGGAAATATCTATACGCGTATCATGAATCCCACGACGGATGTGTTTGAAAAACGCATTGCAGCATTGGAAGGCGGCGTGGCGGCACTGGCTACTGCATCCGGACAATCTGCACAGTTTTTAGCCTTGAATAATATTCTGGAAGCCGGTGATAATTTTGTTTCCACTTCTTTTTTATATGGCGGAACCTACAATCAGTTTAAAGTGGCATTTAAACGATTGGGTGTGGAAGTGCGCTTTGCAGATGGAGATAATCCTGCATCCTTTGAAAAATTAATTGACGATAAAACAAAAGCCATCTATCTGGAATCTATCGGAAATCCGAGAGGCAATGTGCCTGATTGGGAAGCATTTAAAGCATTATCAGATAAATACGATTTGCCAATTGTGGTAGATAATACATTCGGTGCCGGCGGTTATTTGTTTCAGCCATTGAAACACGGTGCGCATATTGTTGTAGAATCTGCAACCAAATGGATTGGCGGCCATGGTACTTCTATCGGCGGTGTAATTATTGATGGTGGAAATTTTAATTGGGGCAATGGAAAATATCCGCAGTTTACTGAACCATC
>JADLAJ010000192.1 GCA_020848255.1 Chitinophagales bacterium | reverse complement strand
AGTGAGGACAAAACTGCCATCAAGCCTAAAATGAAAACCGGTGTAAACTTTTTACTCATATTTAATTATTAGGTGCTCCGTCTTCTATCCATTTACGTATCTGAATAATCTCGCAGGGCTGCATGCTCACTACTCCCGTCGGCATTTTCAAAACCCCTTCCGTAGCTGTAATAGACTGGTACAATTTATTACTGTCCACCATTGCTTTTATTTCTCTGTAACTGCTCAGCAATACATTTCCGGAATTATAATTTCCGTAATGACAACCTGTACAATACTTATTAATCAGCGGTCCGATATTTCTTCTGAATGTATAATTTACGGTATCGCAACGACCCTCACAAGCCGTATTGCGGGCACTGTCCTGCACCCATTTTATGATATTATCTCTTCCCTGTGGCGGAATTCCGTAATTGAATGGCGGCGGCATTGGGACTAAATCCAGCAAAAAGAAGACCCGGCAGATTTTACTGTTGAGCGGATCACCCGGCTTAATAATGCTAACACCTCTCACCTTTGAATTCATGATAGCATCATAACTGGATAAATCGATATATGCAGCAGGTCCCTTGTTATCATGACACCCCGGTACCGCACAGGTGGAATTTATGTATGGCATTACATCATTCACAAAATACACCTTATTGGCATCACAGGGAGGCAAAGGTTCCAGCACTTTTATTTCTACTTTATCAGGCTCGTGCGTACAGGAGCTGACCGTAAAAAAGCCGGCTATTACTAAGCAAAAAAGTGAGGTTGTATATTTTATTTTGTTAAAGTGCATTTATCTATTTTAATCTCTGCCGGAATCATAAATGTTTCATCATTAATAATATAGCCGCTGTAAATACCTTTTATAGTTATTTGGGCTCCCTGCTTTAACTGCTGCACATCCTTTTGTGCATCTAAAGCACAATTGGCAATGATAATAAAATCACCACCTTCATCAAAAATCACGGTACATACACTGTCGTTTACTTCCGTTTTCTTAACTGTTCCAGATAGTTCCAGTATCTTATTTTCGTATTTTATATTTGCAGCCTGTTGATTCTCAGTAAAATATTTCAATAGTTCCTTATCACTTAGTTGAACATCCGCTTTCTGATCCGCAATCACCTTAACAGGCTTAAAATATACATATGCGGCATACCCTGCTCCAAGCAATAGAACAGCGATTATCAGGTATACTATTACTTTAACCGTTTTTGACATTTGAAGCTAAACACAAGACTGATTAAATTGTTCAATAGTTGTATATACAACTAAGATAAAGTTTTTTTAATAATCTACTTTGAAATTTTTTCGTTTTTGTAAAAAAAATCCATAAATTTGCACTCCGAAACTGACCGATGGTGTAACGGTAGCACAGAAGTTTTTGGTGCTTTTAGTTGAGGTTCGAATCCTTGTCGGTCAACAAGTCCTGAAGAAATTCAGGACTTTTTTTTATTTTTTGGTGAAAACATAAATCAGGCTGGAGTAATTTCCGGTCTTTCTGGCTGACCAGTTACTCAAAAATCCATTCTTAATTGCTTTCAAGATAGCAGCTATTTTACCTGATTTTTTATACCACTCACTGTGCAGGGAGATATAATAGGAATCAAAAATTAAAGGGTATGTATTTTCCAGCTTAAACCCTAAGCGGTCCATGAGTGTGGAAATTGTTTTTTTGTTGAAATGATATAGATGACGCGGAACATCATACGCCGACCAATACTCCTGATAAATGATTCTGTCTAAGGCATCTACATTTGGAACGCTAATCACCAGAATTCCATTCTCATTAAGTAAATGATGGAAGTTTTGTATCATTTCATCCAGATTGTGAATATGCTCCAGCACATGCCACAAGGTAATCACATCAAAAGAAGCATCTTTGAAATCTGCTATTTCCTTCGGAGATTTTAAGAATACGCCATGCTGATCCAAAGCAATCTTGCGACAAACAGCATCCTGTTCCACACCCGATACCTGAGTAATACCCTGTGAAATACAGTAAGACAAGAAATCCCCGGAAGCAGCACCATAATCCAGAAAAGTGGATGCCTGTATATTTCTGTTAAGGTGACTGGCAATCCTGTCCATTTTCTTATTATACATGTAATTTCTTACGAGCCTGTATAATTTATGAAACAATGAAGTATTTGACGAGTGATGCGATGTATAATTTGCCGATTGATAATATTTCCCGATTTCATTCATATCGGGTCTTGGATTGGTAAATACAAATCCGCAATTATTACATTTTGCAGTAGAAAAAGATTCCTGACTCACATAATAATCTTTCAGATTATCATTCGCTGATATATCATTACTTAAGCAACAAGGACACTGTTGTAAATTTTCCAATCTTTCGTTTATTTAATTTTGATAATAATTCCGTGACCGTTGAGGTTGTGAATTCTTACGGCATCGGGTCGTTGTAAATATTCATTTACCAATAGCGTAATGCCTTTGGTTAAAGGGAAACCATAATCGTTAAATACAATTACTCCTCCGATGGACATACGGTCCCATACCCAATCCATAATATCTTTGGCAGAAACATACGCATCGACGTCAATATGCACCAGACAGAATTTTTCATTTTGCACCAGATGTCCGGTATCATCCGGAAAAATCCCCTGTAACAGTTTTACATTACTCAGCCCGAATTCTTTTTCGACATGATTTTTTACAAATTGCAAAGAGGTATCGCTGTGTTCACCGCCTTTGTAGTGATTATCTTCTGAGGTTCCGGCTTTCACCACACCTTCAAACGTATCGCAGGAGAAAATGGTTTTATTGCTGCCCATTTGTTTCAGCTTAGAGCCCATCATAATAGAACTGGAACCACGCCACACACCTACTTCAAGTACATTTCCTTCTTTTGATGCCACATTTTCCGCCAGTTTCCATAATTCCCATGCCTGATAAAAATTCAGCAGGGAATTCTTTTTTACTCTGGTATAAATATCTAAAAACTCTTTATCCAATACCCATGGCGCATAGGTGGCACCCGGTGTAACCATCTGGTACTCCTTATTCAGTAATCTGGAAATAGACAAATAGAAAATATGCTGTATACGTGCAAATGCGAATATTAAAAAATTGATGACTTTTTTCATTTCTGTAATTATGTATTTCTGAATTTTTTGATGGTTTTAACTACGATAGGTGGCAACAAATCATTGGCTAAATTAACCATAGAATTGAATATTTTCATTTTACCGGAATCCTGTCCGTCTCTGGTGGCAAATGTAGTAGTAATTCTGGCTTTATCGCCCACATTTACTTCGCCTTCGGGTCTGCCATTCGTATAATAATACAACGCAATAGAGCGGCGGCTTCTGTCTGGAGGACAAGTCAGCGGATCCGGCAAGCCATGCCAGGAAAAATCGGTGGTAGAAAACATTGCCAGACGATTGAATGTAGGCAGGATTCTCGTTACACATTTACTCATATCCTTTTCCCATAATTCGAAATGTCCGCCGTATTCTTCTTTCCAGTCTTCATTCAAATACACTAAAATATTTAAACGTCTGTCCAGTTTGGTGAGTTTGTTTTTGTGAAAATCTACATGCATTTTCAGATAACCGCCCGGTTTTATTTCATGAAATCCGCCGCCTTCAAAGTAAGGATCCGGAATCAGCGTTTCTTTAATACCGGTTAAGTTTTGTAGAAATTCCAGAAAAGGCTGTGAATTTAAAAAATGTACAAATTCTTTTGTCGTGGGTCCAAATCTGTATTCGCCTTTTGTGGCCAGTTTAAGCTCATTCGGATTTTCGTATTTGATATCTTCTTTTGCCTTTCCGATTTCCGGAAACTCACTTATAATAGTTTTTAGCACTTCCGGATTAAATAAATCATCGAAATAGCCGCTTGGAAACGGTTTGGCATTCACATATTCTTCATGACGTTTTTTACCTAATTCCACCAAATCATGCACTGTCATATTATTATTCAGGAAGTTCATCTTATTGAATTTTAATGATTCAAAGGTACAAAACGGATTGCTAAATCTTTATTAAGTAATCCATGATAATGGTCATATTTAGGGCTTTCATTGCAAATACTGAATAAAACATCTAAATTTAAGCCCAGTATAATTATTTATAAAATAATACCAAGCATATGTCATCAGTACAACCGGAAATAAAACGCGT
>JADLAJ010000191.1 GCA_020848255.1 Chitinophagales bacterium | reverse complement strand
AGGAACGGTGTATTGCGGAAAAATGAAACTGAATGCAGATGGCACCTTGCAGTTGCGTGGCTATGTTTGTAAAGTTAAATTCATAGGTAAATCAGATACCTGGACGAGAACCAAACTGTAAAATAATAAGATTCATCTTATATATAGTAGTAAGGCATCTGAAAAGATGTCTTAGTCTTTTTTAAAGTGCTTATATCTGACATACAGCACTTTTTCCACTTCGGCTACTATTTCACCGTTTTCACCGTTCACCGTTGTAAAAAAGGTGAAATCACCTTTGCCGTTGCTGTCCACATATGATTTAATTTCGGCAATTTTCTCTTTTGATATCTCAAAAGTTGCAGAAACAGTCTTTAATCCGGGCTTTTTAAACTTTATACAGGCTGCTTTATCCCAAACAATATAATCTTTCCCTAAGTTTTCCATTAAAATAAACATATAGAAAGGATCGCACATACTGTAAAGCGATCCGCCGAAATGTGTTCCAACTGCATTTCTGTTAAACCAACGCATTTTTAACTGAACACTTATTTGAGTAAATTCAGGATTTACTGATTTTAAACTAATGCCCGAACCCAAATAAGGCGGATAGAAATTAATTAATTTTATGTTTTTTCTGAGTGAGAACATCGAATGCTTTGTTTTTTTAGTTATTTAACGTCCGAATTTAACTTTTGGTTGTAACTTTTTGCTTGTAATGTATTTTATTATAGTTTAAACATTTATTTTAGCGCACAGTTTACCGATGAGAAAAATAATTCTAAGTATAATTTCGTTTTTTGCGCTTACTGCAACTGCTCAGCAACTCAATTTTCCGTTGAATTATGAGATGCAGAATCGTTTAGAAAGATACATTAATGCAAATTCTCATTTTATTACGGCAGCGAAGCCCTATAATATGGCAGAAGTTAAAGCAGCCATTGGTGATTCTGCTTTGCAGGAATTAGGCTTTGAAACAGATTCTTCGAAATCAGGTTTTAAATTCGGCATCCAGAAAGGTGACTTACTTTCCGTTGCGTCTAAAAAACATAAGTTCTATTTTGCTGTCAATCCTGTGCTGGATATGCAATTTGGTTACGATATAAACTCCAAAAAACTCAGATATACTGCTGGTTATGGTGTGAAATTTGATGCCAATTTAGGCAAAAAAGTATCGCTTTCATTTACTTACCAGGGTGTAACGGAAGATTATTTACAACAAGCCAGCAGTTATGCTGCACAATATGGTGTGTTAACCGGTTACAGAAAGGCCAATTTTAAAGGAGACCGAATAAACTCGCAGTTATTTTCCGGTTATTTATCTTATTCACCAAACAAGTATTTTAATGTACAGGTTGGTAATGACAAACAATTTTGGGGCGATGGGTACAGATCCATGTTTCTGAGTGACAACGCGTCCAATAGTCCGTTTTTAAAACTAACAACCAATTTCTGGCGTATCAAATATGTCTATTTGCTGAATGTAATGCGTTATGGTCCGATAAACGGATTTAATGTAGATAATAATCCTTCCAACTTTAAAACCAAATACGGCACTTATCATTTGATTACAGTAGATGTAGCGAAATGGTTTCAGTTTACATTTTTTGAAGGTGTTACCTGGTTTCATGCAGATTCAAACCGTGTCAGAGGAATTGAATTCAGTTATCTGATTCCGGTGGCATTTATTCGTCCGGTAGAATTTGCTTTAGGTTCACCTGATAACGTAGTATTGGGTATAGGTATGAAATTTAAAGCTTCACCTAAACAGATTTTCTACTCACAAATTATGCTGGATGACATGGACGTTGGTGCAGCCAGAAGAGGAAAAGGATTTTACAGAACAAAAGTTTCTGCACAGTTTGGATATAAAACCTACGATATCTTTAAAGTAAAGCATCTCGACTTTCAGACTGAATTGAATATTGTCCGACCGTTTGTATATGCACATAAAGCACCGGAACAGAGTTACACCAATTTCAATCAGTCGCTGACACATCCGTTAGGTGCAAATTTCTTAGAATCCATTACTTTTATCAATTATTGGCATAAACACTGGACGGCTTCTGCTAAGTTTCAATATGCCGTGCAGGGACTTGATAATACCTACCAGCACAATGGAAGCAATATCTTTGTTTCAGATTTTCTGATTACACCGAATCTCGGAACAGCATACGGTAATTATTTCTTACAAGGTGTAAAAACCCGATTGATAAATGTAGAGGCACGTGGAGGCTATCTTATCAATCCTAAAATAAATCTGGCAGTTGAAGCTTTCGTAAACTACAGATACCAGAAAAATGAATTCTGGAAACAAAACAATTTGTTCTTAGGAATTAGCTTGCGTACCAATATAACAAACAGGTATACCGACTACTAATTTTCTTTTTTTACATTTTTTTGAAAAATAGTTTCATCTTTTTTATGGAAATCAGCCTGTTTTTGTCTCTCTATAGGTGATGAATAATGAGATTTTTTATGGAATTGCTTTGAGCCAATTAAAAGGAGTTGGTGATACCAATGCAAAATTGCTGATTAGCTATGCCGGAAGTGCCGAAAAATTATTTAAACTGTCTGCTGCAAGATTACAGAAAATTAATGGTGTTGGTCCAAAATTAGCCGGCGCATTTAGTGATACGTATGCTGCATTAAAAAGAGCAGAACAGGAACTGAAATTTATTGAAAAACATAAAATAGATACACTGTTTTATTATGACAAAAGATATCCGAAACGCTTGCTTAATTGTACAGATGCACCTTTGTTTATTTTTAGTAAAGGCAATTTCGATTT
>JADLAJ010000190.1 GCA_020848255.1 Chitinophagales bacterium | reverse complement strand
TATTTTGAAACAGGCCGTGTGGAGTTTTTTAATAAAACCAATTTATGGCAGACGTATATCGATGAACAAATCAGAATCGTTGTCGGCAAACTGGAATGCAATTACGTCAGAGAAATCACACATCCTTCAGAAATAGAAATTGCCGTAGGTATCAAGAAAATCGGCAATTCCAGCCTTACGGTACATCATGTGGTGAAATGTAACGGTGAAATTTCCGCACACGGAGAAGGCATAATAGTAGCTACTAATCCGCAAACAGGTAAATCAACACCCTGGACAGATAAACTAAGAGCGGAGTTTGAAAAATGGTTATAATAATAGAACACAGATGAAAATGATTTAAAAAGATTTTTATGCGCTTTAAAATCATAATCATCATGAAAATCCGTGTTCCATTTTAAATGAGGATTTAAAAAGAATTAAGATTATGATTTTTGGGTGAAAACAGAAAAGTGTTTGCCATTATCTTCTAATTCACTGATGGCATTCGCGAAAATATTGTTAACTACATCTAAATTGTATTGTTCTTCAAACAATAAATCGTCATAATTAAAGATAAGCAGATGAATTTCCTGTTGTTCAATCCAGGATAAGTCGTTCATACATTCATCCAGCGAGTCGAAATTATGGATAAAGTAATCCGGGAAGTTCAGTGCTTTGGCAATTTCATCATAAAAATGCGGCAATACAGCACATTTCTGCCCGTCGAGAAACGCCAGAAAGATTCCGTTCACCACAATATTATTTTTGAATGTCTGCATCTATTTTATCTCTGTAAATGACTGATAGTGATCCGGCGTATACCAGGCACTGCCATCGCTGCCCGTCACTATACGCTGAGCCCCGCGGTTCTTGCCTTCTATTTTGGGCTGTATATCCCATTCCTGATATTCAATCTTATTTCCGGCAGCATCGCGTTCCGGTAAATTATGCTCATAATTACCAAAGTGACGACCTCCCACATATCCTTCCGGTGCTTTATTATTTTTTCGGATAAAATCCAGTACCAAAACTGCCTTTTGAGGAACACCTGAATTTACAGTAGTAGTACTCTGCTCTCTTGACGGATTATTCAGATTTGGATCATTGGTAGCACCCTTATTTTTTTCCTGCTGTCCTGATGCACTTTGCTCCTTGCCATCCTTCAAGCCTTCCAGGTACCCGGCTTTAAAGCCATTGTTGTAGCTTTCATTTTTGTCTAAAAGACTGTTACAGGATGGTAAAAGGAATATGAAAGTAAAAAGTAAGCATATCAGATTAAAACTGAAAATAGAATGTTTCAATATGTCCCTAATAGTCCTCATTACTAAATACTATTTACCAATTACTATTAAATTGCATTTTACTTTTTATTCGCTTTTGCATGATCGGCTAAAAACTGAGCCAATCCTTTTTCTGTTAAGGGATGGTAGAACAATCCGACAATAGAACTCAAAGGACAAGTCACCACATCTGCACCGGCTTCTGCACATTTTACAATATGTAAAGGATTGCGCACGGAGGCCGCCAATATTTCTGTTCCGAAATTATAGTTGTCATAAATCTGTCTGATCTGATAAATCAGATCAATACCATCTACGCTCATATCATCCAAACGGCCGACAAACGGACTTAAATAAGTAGCACCCGCTTTTGCCGCCAGAATAGCCTGTCCCGCAGAGAAAACCAGCGTACAGTTTGTTTTGATGCCATGATCCGAGAAATATTTGATGGCCTTCACCCCTTCTCTGATCATCGGTACTTTCACTACTATATTCTTATGCAGCTTTGCCAGTTTCTTGCCTTCATCTACCATTCCTTTATAATCTGTTGAGATTACTTCCGCACTTACATCACCGTCCACAATTTCACATATCTTTTTGTAGTGATTCCAGACGTTTTTCTCACCTACTATTCCTTCCTTTGCCATCAAAGTCGGATTCGTCGTGCATCCATCTAAAATACCTAAGTCTGCGGCTTCTTTAATTTGTTCTAAATTGGCAGTGTCTACAAAAAATTTCATACGTGCTTATTTATTGATTTATGATACAATATTAGGAAATTAAAATGTAATCCTCAGGAAATATTATACACTAATAATGCTTCCTGAGTACAAACCTTAAAACTTAGCTCCGCTTACTGTGTTAATGATATTTAAGGTTAATTTAGTACAGAAAACTTTACATTTGCACCTATGAACATGAACAAAGCTTTTTATCCTTTCCTCTTCGCCGTGATACTGGCTTCAGGTATTTTTTTAGGATATAAAATTCAAGACAGAAACGCCGCTAAACATAAAGTTTTTTACAATGCGGACACAGGCTCCAAACTCGATTATATTTTACGTTTAATTGATGCCAAATACGTGGATTCTGTAGATCAGCAAAAATTATACGACGATGCTATTTCCAAAATGCTGGGCGACTTAGACCCACACAGTGTATATCTGCCGCCAATGGAAATGAAACACGAAGCGGAAATCATGGAAGGAAATTTTGAGGGAATCGGTATTGAGTTCACCATACAGAAAGACACGATACAGGTAGTAACCCCTATCAGTGGCGGACCATCCGAACAGGCGGGTATTTCTGCCGGTGATAAAATCATTAAAATAAATGATACAACGGTAGCCGGCACTAAAATCACCAACGAAATGGTGATGAAAAAATTAAAAGGCCCGAAAGACAGTAAGGTTAAAATAACCATGCTGAAAAGCGGTACTAAAAAATTAGTTACTTATACCATTAAAAGAGATAAAATTCCATTGTACAGTGTGGATGCCGGCTTCATGCTGGATAAGCAAACAGGTTACATAAAAATCAATCGTTTTTCTAAAACCACCTATCAAGAATTTTACGATAAACTGGAAGTGCTCGACAAACAAGGCATGAAACGTCTGGTTTTAGACTTACGCCAAAACCCGGGTGGATTTATGGATCAGGCAACTGCCATTGCCGATGAGTTTTTAGACGGTAACAAAACGATTGTATACACCGAAGGCAGAACCATGCCGAAAACATACGACAAAGCGAGAACAGCCGGTTTGTTTGAAACTGGTAAGTTAGCCGTACTAATTGATGAAGGTTCCGCATCTGCCAGCGAGATTGTAAGCGGTGCCATTCAGGACTGGGACAGAGGCGTGATTATCGGTCGTCGTTCTTTTGGAAAAGGTCTGGTGCAGCAAGAATATGAATTAGGTGACGGAAGTTCGGTGCGTCTTACTATTGCAAAGTATTTTACACCAAGTGGCAGAAGCATTCAGCGTCCGTATGAAGACAATGTAGATGATTACTACGGCGATATTTCAAAACGTTACAAAGACGGAGAAGCGTTTAATCAGGACAGCATCAAACAAGACAAGAAAGAAGTATTTAAAACACTGATAAAAGGCAGGACCGTTTACGGCGGCGGCGGCATCACACCGGATATCTATATGCCTTTAGACACCAGCATGCTGAATCCTTTTGTGGGTGAAGTATACGGCCTGAGTTTATTGCAGGAGTTTGCTTATAACTACTACGCAGCAAATAAAAATACGTTTGCTAAATACACTTCGGCGGCACAATTTTCCACGCAATATACAATTGATGCTGCACTGTATGCGCAGTTTGTAAAATACTGTATGGAGCATGGCGTCAGCAAATCGACAGCACCTTATACTGAAAAATCCAGAGTGTACTTGAGTAATAAACTAAAAGCATTTTTAGCGAAACAAAGTTTTAAAAGTGACGGTTTCTATTCTATCGCGGCACAAGAAGACAAGATGATACAACGTGCTATTCTGGAGTTGAATAAATAACGCTACGTCATGCTGAACTTGTTTCAGCATCTACAAATAATTGCTTTGGTTTATCTAAACGAATCACTAAAATGTTACTTTAGACATTCAAATCATTATTCATCTGCGCAATTCTGGTGCTGTTTAAATTGGCATGCAGGAAACTGCTGTATTCATTTTGTAAATGAAACTTAGTTTGCAGTTTACTATTTACAGAAACTTCAAATTCATCATAGGAATTGGGCATATCCACCAGTTTATCCAGTCCGAAACTATAGTATTCACTGTTCTTTTCGTACTTCCCTACCATATAACATTTTCCAATAGCCGCTTCAAAAACACGTGGCGTCACCGGATTAAAACCGCCGGTACGTTGTTCCCCACCATCCAAACCGGGCGAAGTAACAATGGCAATTTTTGCACGTGCCAGTGTCTGCAGTAAATCTTGCCGTGTTTCCAGTTTTCCTATTCTTCCGTGTATGCTGGAGTAATAAATATTCTCACCGTTTTCCATTTCGCGGTGTACATAATTGGTGTTTGGATATTTACTGATGTACTTGCTGATGTACTCGTCAATGATTTTATTTTTTCGGCCGACATTGATGATATCGATATCCTTTTCCGTATCCTGCAGAAACAAAGTCATATGCCGGTCGGAAATGGAAAGCGGCAGGTGTTTGATATTTACCCTTGTTCGTTTTGCTTTCAGGTATTCATATACTTCCAAACCGGAAATATACACCACCGGAAAATTAATAAAATGTTTTTCAAACAGATCATCATACCGCTTCCAGTAATCAATTATATATGGAATCACATTCGTCTTGTTTAAATATAGACGATGATAATCCGGAGTCATCATTACCGAAAAAATATACCCCGGCGGGGTTGCTCTTTTTAGGAGAAAATTGGTGACACTTTTATAAATCAGTTTGCCAAATGTGTACTTTAATTTTGGAATATAATGCAGCGGAATATTCTCCGAAACGGAAAAATCGTCTTCCAATTCGTAAAGAATAAGATAAGAAGGATATGGTTCGAACGAACGTATTGTATCAATCTGATTAATAACTGACATACTTTTAAATCCGGTTTTGAGCCCGAATCAGGAGGAAAGATAAAATAATTTTATTTCTTTCTGAAGAAAATATTGACCGGAACTCCGCTCAGCGAAAAATTCTCCCGCATTCTGTTTTCCAGATAATGACGGTAAGCATCTTTCACATAGTCGGGATGATTGCAGAAAAATGCAAACGACGGTGTATGCGCCGGCAACTGCGTTACATATTTTATTTTGATGTACTCACCGCGGTAAGCCGGTGGTCCGTATTTTTCAATTTCCGCCAGCATAATATCATTCAGCTGGTGTGTAGGAATTTTGATTTGTTTGTTGTTGTATACTTCCAGCACCTTATCAATCGCCTGATAAATACGTTGTTTTTCCAGTGCAGAAATAAACAGGATAGGAACATCCGTAAACGGCGCAATCTTGCTTTTTATTTTTGCCTCAAACTCTAAAACGGTTTTAGAATCTTTCTCGATGGCATCCCATTTGTTGACCAAAATCACCACGCCTTTCTTGCGTTGTTCAATGATGCCGAAAATCTTTAAATCCTGCAATTCAATTCCCACCGTAGCATCAATCATCAGAATACACACATCCGCTTCTTCAATTGCTTTCACCGCACGAATCACCGAATAGAATTCCAAATCCTCGTGTACCTTGCTTTTCTTGCGGATACCTGCGGTATCTACCAGTAAAAACTCTTTACCGTATAAATTATAGTGTGTGTGAATGGAATCTCTAGTAGTGCCGGCAATATCCGTAACAATATTACGCTCCTGTCCTATCAGTGCATTTAATAAGGTAGACTTTCCTACATTCGGCTGGCCTACAATGGTAATCTTCGGCAGCTCCGCATAAATATCCACCGCATTTTCCAGTTCATC
>JADLAJ010000189.1 GCA_020848255.1 Chitinophagales bacterium | reverse complement strand
ACCTGATGATAAAGTGGAGGAAGTAGAGGCTATGCTTCAAAAGTATATCCAGCAGCTCAATATTTCTATTCTAAAGGAAGATGAAAAATTGACGGTAGAGGAATGGCATCGCGATACGGTTGTCAAAGATGAATCAAGCGGGGGTTACATCAGCAGTGATGAAATAGAAAAAACTACGTTCAGCAGAGAGAAGTGACACGAAGTGTCACCTAGAACGTAGTGAGAGATCTTTTGAATTAGATACTTTTGTTTGAACAGATTGCCGCACTTCGTTGCACTACGCTCGCAATGATGTTAGGTTGAATAGATTTCTCGTTGCACTCGCAATTACAGTCTACAACATCGTTAAACTTTCTTCTTCTTTCTGACGCATCAATGCAGCATCTTTCTTTGTTTTGTCTTTGTAGCCACACAAGTGCAGTAATCCATGTGCCAGTACCCGGTGCAGTTCGTTTTCAAAGGTAGTATTGAATGTTGCGGCATTGGCTTCCACGCGTTCCAGCGAAATAAATATATCGCTTTCTATTTTTCCTGCCGAGCCTGTCGAAGCATCCGAATTATCAAATGTAATGATGTCGGTATACGTATCGTGATTCAGGTATTCGATATTAATTTTCAATAATGCTTCATCCGACATGAAGATGTAATTTAGTTCTTTGATGCTGAACTTTTCTTTTGCAGCAATGGTTTTCAGCCAGCTTTTCAGTTCTGTAGTTTTGAAAAAGGTTGGTTTTGAAATTTCGTCGAAGTGAAAGGTAATGGCCATCTTTTTATTTATCATTCTAACGAAGTGAAGAATCTTGGTAAAACGAACAAGATGCCTCGTGCCTCGGCATGACAAAGGTAATAATTACGATAATAAAAAACGCATTTCCACGCATCTGCCGCCATCGCGGAAGAATACTTCGTCGGCTAATTTGCGCATCAGGAAAACACCGCGACCGTCGGGCTGTTCGCGGAATTCAGGGGTGGTCGGGTCCGGCAGTCTGTCCGGATTGAAACCTCTTCCCTGGTCTCTGACAGATAATTTAAAAGAAGCATCGCATTTGCAGGCTTCTATATCTACTATTTTTTGTTCATCCAGATTATTACCATGTTCGATAGCATTGGTCACTGCTTCCACGGAAGCAAGCAACATATTGCCGTATTGTTCGTCGTTGATAGCATACTGAACCCGCAATGTTTCTATCATCGATTCTACTTTGGCTATATTTTCTAAACGAGAATTAATTTTTAAACGAACTACTTCAGTCATGTGCAACTTGTTTTAGTAATAAAAGGGCGGTTTTTTGTTAAAAGATTTTTAGAATGGCGACTTAACTTCTGCAAGCATTATATTATACGTAAGTTTAAACAATTAGTTAACAAGTCGCAAGTATTTTTCTACTAAATTTTTGTAAAATGGCTTTAAATTCGGCGGAACTGTCTGATAAAGTTCCATGGCCGACTTCCGTTTTTGCAGGTATTCTTCCAGATTGGGTGGTAATTTTCTTGGTATTTCGATAGCGGATTTGGATTGACGCTTGTCGTCTTCTTCCTGATCACGTTGTGCTTTCTCAAACTCTAAGAGCCTGGTTTCTATCTCTTTATGTCTTTTCAGAGTTTCAGAAGACAGCTTTTTGGTGACCAAATCCTTTTCAATGTCATCCATTTTCTTGATCATATCGTCGATACCGCCGCTGCCGTCATCCCCTTTTTTCTGTCCCTGGCTCATTTTTTCTTTCATTTCGCGCAATGCCTCGCGGATGGCAGCTTGTTTTTGCACGGCATCCGCAAAATCTTTTCCCATTTTTTTCGGGTCCTGCCCCTGTTTCATGCCTTCCTGCATTTTGCCCAGCTGTTCGCCGAGCTTTTTCTGCAATTCACTCATAGACGGTTTTTCTCCCGTGCCGCCCGGCTTTTTACAAGAGCCGCTGCCCGGTTTTGACTGCTTCTGTTGCTGCTGTATATTATCCAGCGATTCGCTGAGCATGAGTGCCAGATTATTTGCGGAGGTCATCACTAACTGCTGTGCCACTTTCGTCACCGGTTTGTTTCTTTCTTCCAGATTTTCCAGCGCTTTTTTCATTTCGCGGTTGAGTTTGTACATCTCATCTGAAATAAAGGTCTGTAGCTGAAACTGGCGTTTTCCCAGTTCCTGTAAACTGTCTCCGATAAGCTTGGCATCATCGCGCAGGTCGTACTGCTTTTGCATGATTTGTATGTACTTCGGACTTTCCGTTTCCGTTTTCTTCAACTCGGTCATCAGTTGCTCCTGGTCGAAAGAAAGTTTTACTAAATTCTCCAGTAACTGACGAATCATTTTTATATCTTCCGCTGCCTGATCCTGCTGCATCTTATCCAAATCGGTTTTCATCTTCTGCGCCATTTTCTGCATTTTTTGTGCAGATGATTTTTGAGATTTGGATGCTTTATCATTTTGTTGCTGTTCTAATTCATCGCTGCTTTTTTCCATATCCTGTTTGATATCCTGCGCGTCCTCCTGATTATCTTTAGTATCCAGCTTCTCCTCGTTTTCTTTATTGAACTGATCAAGTTGTTTTAGATCTTCTTTTACGCCCTCCATTTTTTTGTTCAGCTCTTCCTGTTTTTTCTGCAATTCGGATTGCGGCTGTTTTCCGTCTTTTGTATCCTGAGCAAGTTTGTCCTGCTCTTTTGAAAGTTCGTTTAATTTATCAATGGTTTCCTGTGCTTTCTGTTCGAGTTGCAATTGCTTGAAAAGTTTCTCCATTTTATCCAGCTCCGACTTCAAATCTTTGTTGCTCAGTTCCATTTTGTCCAGATTCTCAAAGGTGTTTTTTTGTTCCATTTTTTGCAGGATGTCTTCGATTTGTTTCATCAAATCTTTCATTTCATCGCTCAGCATATCTTTCATCATTTCCTGCAGTTTTTCCTGCTTTTTAAGAATCTCATCATCCGGTTTTTTGAACTCCTCCTGATTTTTCAGATTGTCGTCATATTTATCTTTTATTTCCTGCAGTTCTTTGGAAAGCTCTTCATGTTTTTTCTGAATGTCTTCCAGTTGTTTTTTGTCTTCCCAGGAAAGTGTTTTCTTGCTCAGGATTTTTTCTTTCATTTCCTTGATTTGTGCCGCGAGCTTAGCCGCATCTTTTGCTGCTGCTGACAAATCATCTTTAATGTCTTCATTATTCTGATATTCCTGTTTTTCCAGTTCTTTCACCGTCGGTTTGTCGTACACAAATGATTGTGATTTGGTGGATTTCGGACCGGAGACGCCGTCGTTATCAAATACTTCAAAGTAGTAATCCATCTTATCACCGCTTTTCAGGTTGTATTTAGAAAAATCAATCTGGAAACTAAAATCGGAAATAGATTTACTAGCCAAAGGCAATTGTTGTTTTTTGGCTTCTACAATACTGCCTTTTTCATCTTTAATGATGTAGTGGAATTCCAGTCGAGACAAACCATAATCGTCAGAAACAGCACCTAAGAAGATAGCAAAATCTTTCTGTATAGAATCTTGTATGCGCTCAACGCTAATGCTTGGAAAATTATCCGGAGTGGCTGCAATTGTAAAGGAAACAGAATCCCCTTTGTCTACTTCGCTGTTAGAAACCAAGACAGTATAGCGAGTATCTTTGATGATTTTTTTGGAAAAGGAAAATTTATCTTTCCCGTTTTTCACGGAAGAAAATGCCTGTCCGTCGATAATAATTTTTACTTCATCCGTTCCGGATGTTTCAAAATTCCAGTTCACGGATGTTCCTGTTGGCACGATTAAATCGCCGGTGTTTTTTACCGTTTCATTCTTCTTGCCCGTATATGCGGGATAACTCAGATTGGTCACAAAATTAGCAATCATGGGTTTTTTCAGCACGCGTATCTGATGTTCGTCGCTGTTGAATTCTCCGGCAGAAAAATAAAACTGTACGTCTTTTTGTACATTCGTAAAACGATATGAAAATTTATCCGTCGCCGTTTTTTCCATTTTGTAATTCTTGCCCTCTTCATTAATGAAGACTTCGTTAGGAACGGTTTTTCCTTTTACCGACAACTTAATTTCAATGTCTTCGTACTGAAGCATTTTCAGGTTTTTGTTTTCCAATACAAAATCAAAAGGTGCTTTTTTGGCGAAGGTTTTATTGGGGTTCAGCAAACGAGTGCTGCTTTCTTTTAATACGTTGGGAGCAGCAATTAACAGAAACAATAGAACAAATAAGGGCGGCAAGGCATATTTCAGATATTTTCTGTTTTCGTTCAGGTTAATCGCATTGGAAAACGGCACCAGTTTTATGGATTCTGTCTTTTGGTTAATACTCGCTTCAATCAACTCTTTATTGTAAGCATTTTGAGATTGCTGCTTTAGTTGCAAAATATTCAGCAGTTTATCTTTTACATCTGAAAAATGCTTACCGATAATGGTTGCTGCTTGCTCGTGCGAAATTTGTTTGCCGAGTTTTAAATAATGAACCAATGGTTGTGCCACTAAAAAAACAAGTGCCGTTAAAGAAGTTCCTATAAAGCCAAACAATAAAAATTTCCTGACAGCAGAAGAAAAATAAAGCTGGTATTCAAACAGAGAAATGAATAAATAAAACCCAAATAACAAGCCTACAAACAATAAACTGCCGCGCAATAATTTATTCAGGTAAAATTTCCTGATAAACGCGTCGAGTTTTTGGATGAGCAATTCGTAGTTGGTATTCATTGTAAAAAATAAATATAGAGAATAGTTGGTCTATTCACTGTGAATTTTTGTTATTTTATTCTAAAAAATGGTTTTTTATTTCCCCTTCATCGGCACAAAATACACTTCGGAAAAATCACGTTGTTCCATCGCATTTTGCGGACAGTTGCGCACGTTGGGTTGCACCAAACGATAATCTACATCATAATAAATTGGAAGCACTACCGCATCGTCAATCATTTGCTGGTCGGCTTTAGTATACAATGCATTTCTTTTCGCTTCGTCAATGGTGGCCACCGCTTCATCAAAATAGGCGTCAAATGCTTTGCTTTTGTAACGGAAAGAATTGATATACGTTTTTTGGGTAATGTCGTCCGGCACATACTTACTGTGAAATAAATTCAGGAAATTTTCCGCATCCGGATAATCAGCCTGCCAACCCAAACGGTAGAAATCTATCTTTGCCGTTTCCACCGCTTCCGTATGCTGTGCCCACGGAACTACCAGTAAATCCAGTTCAATGCCGAGCGTTTCTTCTATCATTTTTTTCAGGGCCTCAGCCACCTGCGAGTTACGTGAACCACCTGAGTTTAACTCCAATGTCACTTTTGGAAAACCCTTGCCTTTCGGAAACCCTGCTTTTGCCATATATTCTTGTGCTTTGGAAGGGTCAAACGTATAACCTTTCACCGTTTTGGAATCGAAGGTTCCCGTGCCTGGCGGTACTGAGCCGTAAATAGCCGGAAATCCGGTGCCTTTCAACGTGAAGTCGCACAATTTCTGGCGGTCGATGGCATAACAAAATGCCTTTCGGACATTCACATTATTAAAGATTTTCCCCTGATGCTGGAAGCCATAATATTGTATGGAAATTTGAGGCATAAATTGCAGCTGAAATCCTTTGTAAGCCGGCTTCAGTTGATGTTTATAATCCACAATTTCGTCAATCATTTCTAAAGGAAAACGATACACCAAATCGCTGTTGCCTTTGGAAAACTCGAGTAATTCATTTTTCTTTTCTTTTATAAAAGAGATGCGGAGAGCGTCCAGATATGGCAGTTGGTTTCCAAACGAATCTTTCTGCCAGTAATTTGGATTTCTTGCCAGAAACGTAACCTGATTGTCTTTGTTGACTTTCATGTAAAACGGTCCTGTTCCCACCGGATGCATTCGTATGTCGCTGCCATATTTTTCCACCGCTTCATGCGGGTATATTTTCCCGAAAATGAGGGCCAGACGTGCTAAAAACACAGCATAGGGTTTTTCTAATTCCACGGCAACCGTGTAGTCGTCAATCACTCTTACACCACTCACGCCGCTATCCGGAATGATTTTATTAGCCGTCAGGGAATCGTATTCCGAAGCACCTTTCACCACGCCTTTAAAAATCCAGAAACCCTGATTGTCGGCCGGGTTGTGATAACATAATCTGTCAAAACAATATTTTACATCCTGTGCTTTCAGTTCGCGGCCTTTGCCGTTCGGAAAACAAGGGTCATCATGAAAGAAAACGCCTTTTCGTAGATGGAAAGTGTAAATTTTAGAAGATGCATCAATTTCCCATTTTTCCGCCAGTCCGGGTATAACAGCCAATGTGCTGTCGTCAAAGGTGACGAGCCCGTCAAATATCTGGTCGCAGATACGGTGTGCCACCACTTCGGTGATGTTTAAAGGATAGAGCGATTTGAAATATTCTTCTTCATTGGTTCGGAAGGTGCCGCCGTAATACCTGCCGCCTTTTGCGGGACGCAATTTAAACTCGCGTTTTTGTTCGCCGGCGCAGGAAACAAGTAATATTGCAATTAAAATGTAGAAGATTTTTTGCATGCTGGAAATTATACACGAAAATACGAAATATAGGTTACACTTTAATCTTCAAATAAATAGGACAATGATCTGAATGTTTTACATCCATGAAAATTTTGGCGTCCTGCAGCTGCGATTCTAATTCTTTCGTGGCGGCGTGATAGTCAATACGCCAGCCTTTATTATTGTTGCGGGCATTGGCGCGCTGGCTCCACCATGAATACTGGTGTTTTTCTTCCGGATGAAAATACCGGAAGGTATCGATAAAACCGCTGTCAAAATACTGGCTCATCCATTCGCGTTCTTCTGGTAAAAATCCTGAACTTTTCTTATTCCCAACCGGATCATGAATATCTATTGCCTGATGGCAGATATTGTAATCTCCGGCAATGATAATTTTTGGTCTTTCTTTTTTCAAATTATGAATGTACTTGAAAAAATCGCTCAGGTAATTCATTTTCACACCCTGGCGCTCTTCACCGCTGGTACCTGAAGGAAAGTAGCTGTTTATGATGGTAATATCGCCGATATCTAAACGAATCAATCTCCCTTCAAAATCATACTGATGAATGTCCATTCCTTTCACCGTATTTTCATGCAGCACATGTTCTTTTACAGCAATACCAACGCCGCTGTAGCCTTTCTTTTGTGCAGAAAACCAGTGTGTTTTATAGCCAATCTCATGAAACAATTCCGATGGAATATCTGCTTCATTGGCTTTTATTTCCTGGAAAAGATAAATATCATAATTCGTTTCTTTCATCCAGTCAATCAAGCCTTTTTTGATGGCGGAACGAATACCGTTTACATTGTATGAAATAATTTCTAACGTGTTCATCTTTTGTATCTGTTTAATTTCAAAGTTTCAACAACATTTACTTAACTTCACCTTTTCGTGCAAGTCGTAAAAGCAAATATACTAATCCTTTTTTTGTTGGGATATCTTTCTGTAAAAAGCCAGACTTTTATTGAAGGACAGGTTTTTGACGCCAAAACCAAAGAGCCGGTTAGTTATGCAAATATTTACATAAAAGGAACTACTGT
>JADLAJ010000188.1 GCA_020848255.1 Chitinophagales bacterium | reverse complement strand
AATACTAACTTGAAGGTGCGCACGGAAAACACCGACAGCCTGTCCGGCGAGAAAGTGATGCGCGGCGGCTCTTTCCTGTGCAATGACAGCTACTGCTCCGGATTCCGCGTCGCTGCCCGCATGAAAACATCTCCGGAAACCAGTCTGGAACACACCGGATTCCGATGCGTAAAAGATATACAACCTTAAAATGAAAAAGTGGATTTGCTATATATTGTTGTCTCTCCCGCTCGCGCTGGCGGCAAAGCCGCAGTTGTTCACATCCGGCTCTCGCATCCGCTTTCAGCTGGGCGCACAGGCCGGCGTCAACACCAACTATTTCAAATACCGCAACATCGATCAGCGCGATGTGTCCGCCGGATTTCAGGGTGGCATCTTTTTCAGAGTCAGCCGCCAGAAAGTATTCGCGCAGCTGGAGATGAACTACCTGTGGTCGCAGGTATTTCTAAAAAATGGCATTTTCACGTCGCAGGTGGGCAATAATATCCCGTTTGAAAAACTCACTTTCCGCTATCATACCTATGGCATTCCCTTTATTTTCGGTGGTATTCCCGTCAAAAAAGCCTTGTTTAAAATGCGGATGTACAACGGCATCGAAGTAGACCTGATTGCACAGACACGTATCATTCTGGAACAACAGAATCAGCAGGAATACCGGCTCAACAGAAAGGAAAAACGCGACATCATGCGACCCGCGCAGTTCAGCTATCAGCTTGGCACGGGCTTCGACATCGCCATGTTTGTATTTGATGTGAAATACAATTTCGGACTGCGCAGTTTTTACAAGGAATCCTACCGCACGCAGACGCATCTCTTTCAGTTTACCGCCGGCGTTATCTTTTAAACCAAATTTTACATAACAGACTTTCTGTTTGTGTGGTATTTTTTTAGTTTCGTTTATCAAATTAGTGTATCTTTAAAGTCATGTCTGAATATCTTTTCACCTATGGCACTTTGCGATTGGGTCAGAGTCACCCGATGGCTGATTACCTGGCGAAGAATGCCGAACTGGTTGGCCTGGCGATGCTGCCGAAATCAAAATTGTACCGTATTGACTGGTATCCCGCACTGATACAAACGCAGGACGAATCGGATGAAGTGATTGGCGATTTGTTCCGGCTGAAGAACGACGAAGCGTTGGTGAAGATTGACGAATATGAAGGTATCGGCGAGCCGCCCTATGAATACCGCCGCGAGCTGGTGCACATAAAAACCGAGGTGAACGATCTGGAGTCCTGGGTATATTTCTACAATATTCCGCTGCCGGAGAATGCGGAACTGATTACTTCCGGCGACTTTTTAAATCCGTAATATGAAGGCTGTTCTCGCGGTATGGATGTGTTGCTGTTGTGCCTTGGTGGGGGCGCAGGACACCGCTCGCGTGGCGCTTCCGAAGCAACCGGAACTGTTATTTCGGATGGCGCCAGCCAAAGATTCTGTGACTTTCAAAACGCCAAAATACAAACAGGGATTTTTCTGTGATTTTGAAGACATGCTGCACCGCAAAAGGATACCGGTGAATTTCAGCCTGGGCAACAGCAAATACTAAATCCTAAAAATACGCTATGGAAAAAACCATTCTGCAGATTCCGCAAGACCTGACGGCCTATTTCCGGCTGGAGGTACCGGCCATCCTCGACCGTATAACGGGCGAAGAGCAGGCGCTGTGGGGCATCATGACGCCTCACCACATGCTGGAACACCTGGAACTGGTGCTACAATTCGCGACGGGAAAGCTGACGACGACCTGCATTACACCGGAGGAACAGCTCCCGAAATTCCGGGCTTTCCTACTGTCCGACTACGGACTGCGCCGCGACCTGAAACCGCCTTTTCTGCCGGAAAAAGACACATTGCCGCTGAAAACGGATAGCCTGCATGCCGCGAAACAACTGCTGCTGCAGACCACGGAGGAGTTCTTGCAAACCATCCATCATCCCGATTTCCGGCAGGCCACCCATCCCTTTTTCGGCGAACTGAATACCCACGAATGGCTGACTTTCCAGTACAAGCACTTCACCCACCATTTCATGCAGTTCGGGTTGGTGTGAGAGGGTGCGAATACTGTTTAATTTATGATATATTGCTATACAGTTTGAGACCGAGCCTTATAAACAGCAACTCAAAAATATAATTTTAACATTAAAATATAAATCTCAGACAGAGTTTTACTTCTTGGTTTGAGATACTTGATACATTATAATCAATTTCAACTTTCGATTCATTAAGCAGTTTTGCCTGCAATTCCTTTTGTTCGTAAATTGAAAAAAATTCAAGTTCACCAGAAATATTCTTCAAACAAAAAACTCTATCTGTAAATAATTCATGATTAAATTGTTTTGCAGACGAAATATCTCCAAACAATACTAAATGAATAAAATCTGAAAACTTATAACGGAAGTAGTTTACTTCATTTAAATCCTCCACTAACTTTATTTTTTCTTTTGATAAAATATACTCTTGAATCGATGAGATATTTTTCAGAAGGACTTCTAGTGCTAAGTCAGCTAATATATTTACAAACACACTATCTACAAACATCAAATTCAACTGTTGACTTTTGTCTTCAACCTTTTGAAAGAGCAGTTGGTGTTTATTCTTAAATTTTGAAATTTCATTTATTGAATACGAGTCGTTAATTCTAAAAATAAGAAAATACTCAGCAACCAATTTATTGTTTAACGCAATAAAATCAGGTGTTCTTGCAATAATGTGAGTCCCCATAGAGTTAGTTTATTTAATAAAAATATTCTCTTGATGATATTTTAAAAAATCTTTGTTTGGAAAATACCTTTCAGGCATTATAATACTAGAGTTTTCGTAATCTTTGAAAAATTTTCTAACCGATTCTTCTTTCTCAAAATCAGAAAATGCTCCTGATATTTTGATTTTGTATTCAGTTGTAATTGTTATAAGCCCTTCATCAAATGCTTTATCATGAATAGAATTTAAACAAAGTCCATTTTCAGGATTCAATCTATTCTTTATATCAACAGACCAAGGTACAATATGACTTGCAATTAAAAGCTTAGGAATACTCAAGCCTGTAATACAACATTTGTGATCATAAATCCCTAAAATACAATCACGAAAAAAACTTTTATTTACTCGTGTCTTAATCAACCTGCTTTTTTCTTTTCCTTCTGGTATTTCTTCATCCTCCAGTTCAATAACCTCTTCAACTTTCTTTTTTGAGAACTTTGCAATCAGTTCAGTACTATCATAAGCCAATTTTTCTCTATCATCTGCAAACTCATGCCAAATTTCTCTGTCAAGATTTGAAGCACTACTTAATCCTACAATTCCTCTTTTTGCTAACTCAGGATCTAAACTTCCAAAGTTCCCAATTTTCATTTTTAAAGAATTTACACTTCTGCCGATTATTTTTGAAGTAGAAATTATTTCTTCGTTTGAGTTGTTCGCTTTATTAAAAGGAACGCTAAAATAAGTCCTGAGGGCAACAATAGTTTGTTCTCTTGTCCAATTATCTCTTGACATAAGTATTTGTTTTAAACCACATTAGCAACAGAAGCTGAAATCTATTTTCTGTATTAAAATTTGGCGTTTTTTAAATTTTATTTAGAACAGCTTTAAAATATTGAAGAACTATACTTTTTTAATTAGCAAATTGCACTTAAACAAAGAATTCCATCGTATAGATACTTATCAATCTTTAAATTAAAATGAGTCTTTACTGCGCTACGTGTGTTCATTATATCTTCTACTTTTTATATTTCAAAGTTACATAAAGGGATTGAATTAAAAAGGCAAATTGACTCTAATCAATTAAACAAAAGAAAAGATAAAAAACAAGCATCTAAATATAACCACATCCTCTCCCATAACAAAAAAATCACACCGCTATATCCGCTTGCAGCACAGTATTTAGTACATTTGTTTTATGGCAAATGCAAATCCCACGGTACAGGGCATCCTGAAAGCGGCTACCGTATTAGAAAACGTTATCGAGCGTACGCCTCTGAAATATAATCAGTTCCTCTCCGAAGAGTGTAAAGCGAATGTCTACCTGAAACGCGAAGACCTGCAGGTAGTGCGTTCCTATAAAATCCGCGGTGCTTACACTTTTATGGCACAGCTGAGCAGCAAACAGAAAAAACAGGGCGTTGTCTGCTCCAGTGCGGGCAACCACGCGCAGGGATTTGCCCTTTCGTGCAGCCTGCTCAAGATAAAAGGCACCGTTTTCATGCCGGTGACCACGCCGAAACAGAAAGTCAATTCCGTGGCCCGCCTCGGCAAACAGTATGTCGACATTGTGCTGCACGGCGACACCTACGACGATGCCAAAAGTGCCGCGCTGAAATACGTGCAGAAAGAAAACAAGATTTTCGTACCACCTTTCGATCATCCGCTGATTATTGAAGGACAGGGCACGGTGGCCGTGGAAATCCTCGAGCAGATGGGCAAAGAGAAAATCGATTATCTGTTCGCGCCTATCGGCGGCGGCGGACTCGCGGCGGGCCTTATCACCTATTTCAAGGAAGTATCTCCGCATACAAAAATCATCGGCGTGGAACCCAAGGGCGCTCCCGCGATGCAGGAATCCATTGCCAAAAATAAAGTCATCACCCTCGATAAAATCGACAATTTCGTGGATGGCGCCGCCGTCAAGCAGGTGGGTTTTCACACCTTCCCTATCTGCCGGGACGGACTGACAGACATGCTGCTGATACCGGAAGGTGCCGTATGCACGCGCATCCTGCAACTGTACAATCAGGACGCTATTGTGGCGGAACCGGCGGGCGCACTGTCCATCGCGGCACTGGGATTCTACAAGGAATACCTGAAAGGCAAAAACGTGGTGTGTATCCTGAGCGGCGGCAACAACGACATCGAGCGTATGCCGGACATCAAGGAGCGCTCGCTGATTTTCGAGGGACTGAAGCACTACTTCATCATCAAGTTCCCACAGCGCAGCGGCGCACTGCGACAGTTTGTAAACAAAGTGCTGAGCGAAAACGACGACATCACCTTATTTGAATATACCAAGAAAAACAGTAAGGAAAGCGGTCCCGCGCTGGTCGGCATCGAGCAGAAAAACCGCGAAGATTACGAAGCGCTGCTGGCTCGTATGAAAAAATACAAAGTAGATTTTATTCCGTTGCAGGAGAATCCGATGCTGTTTAATTTTCTGATTTAAACCTGTGTTTATTCGCTGATTCTGTTTTTCAGATCCATTCTTTCGTGCAATATCCGGATGACTTCAATTTCTTCTTCCGAGATGCAGCGATAAAAGATGATATGCTTTCCCACTTTCAGGCCGGATAAATATTCATCTATTTCGGGATATTTTTTGCCTACTTTCGGGTTTTCCCCGATTTGTT
>JADLAJ010000187.1 GCA_020848255.1 Chitinophagales bacterium | reverse complement strand
TGAAACAAGAAGGAAGCACTACTCGTACAACCTGTATTATAGAGCACCTGGAACCGCACAAACAAGCCATCAAGAAACTCATTAAGCAGATTATCCGCAAGGATAACAAAGGCGAAGATCTGGAAGCGCTGGAAGCTTTTAATGAATCGTTTGAGAAAGCCATGAATAAAACCTGCCCCGGTCAGTCTTTCGATTACAGCGACATATTCAACGATTTGCTCAAATAAAAAAGCGAAGCAAATGCTTCGCCTTCCGCTTATTTTCTGATTTTTATTTGTAGTACTGTGCTTTCGTGTATTTTTTCGGCACGTATTTTCTGTTGATTAAAGGTTCTCTGTTTCTGTTTAAGAACGATTCTCCCGGCTGTCTGTCGCGGTTGATTAAAGGTTCCGTGCGTACGTTTACCAGTTTCTTGTTTGGGTCGAAGTTGGGGTTCAACTGTTTGGAAGAAGAAGAAGCTGTATTTGCTTTAGGCGCACCAGCCTGTGCGAAATTTGCGGTAGTTATGATTAAAGTAAGGATAACTGCTGCTGTTCTGATGATGTTTGTTGTGTTTTTCATGATAATTATTTTTAGTGTTATTTGATGATGTAAAGTTATGCCGGAACAGTTCCGCACACGTCAGGGGATAACACGATAAATAAAATTCAGGGTTTTCCACTAGTCCGGCCTTGGACTAAAAATATTCACCAGAGCGGCTTGATCAAATCTATAATCTTTCTTTCTTCAGGCACCATTTTCACTACAGCATCAAAAGGTTCTTTTAGCAGCTTACATTGTGAAAAGTCGCCGATATATTCAATAACATAATACTGTTCTTTAAAAACCCGTGCACGTCTGGAAGATAAAGAAGCATCTGTTTTACCATTTATCCTTATTTCCACCGGTTGCTGCTGTTTTATATCAAACAACTTAAAGTTCTTTCGTTCAGGTGTGCCTATTTCAAAATATCCATACTTAAGATGCAGTTCGAGTGCATCTTTCATCCTTAATTCAAAAATATCCAGCTGATTCGGTCTTGTGGTGATAAAACAATAATTGGATTCCTTTTTATGTAAAAAACTAAGAGATTGGATGGTATTATCATCTTCCAGTATAATTAAGTCGCAATTATTGAAATCAGGATTCCGCAAAATTTGTTCCGGCAGGAACAGTTCATTTTCTAATACATAACCGGACTTCGACGGAATGGGTTTCCAGGTCATCTTGTCTTTCCGTAATTCAAACGATTTTTCTTCTTTCCCGTAAACATTAATATTCCGAAATACCTGAATTATTTTAATTGGGTTTTTGAATTGGATTTGCTGGATTTTCAAGGTGTCTCTTTTTGTGATTAATTTTGTTTTACAACATAGTCCTTTTCAAGAGATTCTGCTAGCTAATAAAAAACACCAATGACACATAATCATAAAATACCTTTCTTATTTATTTTTTTGTCAATTTTTAAGAATACAAGAAACAGTATTCCTACCATTACATCTGTAATTAAAATCACATTAAAATATCCTTTCTCTTCTGTACCCATATTGTTTCCACTAATAATTAATATAAAAAGTGTACAGAATATTAAAAGTGCAAGAACAGCCCCCACAATTATCATTGTTATTTTAATGAGTGTTCTCAAAATATAATCTATATCATTTTCAAATTATCACATCAGCTAATTAGCTAATTAAACTAAACCTCCACACTATTATTCCGTGCTACTTCACCCATAAAGGTGCCGGCCTCGGTCATGGTGCGTTTACCGGTTTCAAAGTCTACACTTACCAAACCAAATCTATAGTATTGCCCGATATTCCACTCGTGGTTATCCATCGTACTCCAGTGAAAATAGCCTTGTATCGGAATACCATCTTGTTGCGCTTTATGCACCCAACCCAGATATTCTTTAATGCTCTCTATGCGCACTTTCGGGTCGTGCGTGCAAATGCCGCTTTCCGTAATAATAATCGGCTTTTTGGTTTTCTTCCAGTAACGGTGAAACACATCGTAAAACCCTTTCGGGTCGTATTCCCACATCAGATCGGTGCGCCTGCCTAACTTTTTCAGTTGCTCCGTATGGTTCATATTGTCCAAAGGGAAAGGCCGGAACGACATTCTAGCGTAATAACTCAGCCCCTGAAAATCCTGTTTTAAAAAGTGATTATGGCAATAATCCATAAACCACCAGTCGGCGATTTTTGCAAACAGATGCCCCGGAAAAATCTCGCCTTTAAACTGTACCGTATTAAACGAAATGCCTACCGGTGCTTTCGATTTTTGCTTGATGATGTCGTAGGCTTCCTCATGCGCGCGGCTGATTTCTTTCAGCACTCTTCTTGCCAGTAATATTTTTCCTTTTTTGAACGGTGGAAACTCTCCCGTAATCCAGCCGTTGGACACATATACGTTGGGTTCGTTAAACGTGTTCCAGGTATCCACCAGATGTCCGAAGGTATCTACGCTTTTTTGTACAAAGTCCAGCCACATTTTTCTGTTGCCTTCTTTTTCCCAACTGCCTTCTTTCTCAAACCATAATGGATTGGTAAAATGGTGCAGCACCAACATGATGTGCTTGCCGCGGCGTTTCAGTTCTTCCATAAAACGCAGATAAGCGTCCACTTCTTTCTGGTCGAATGCTGCGAACGGCGCTTTCTGTAATTTACCCCAGTCGTGGCTCATACGATAACCATTACTAATCTGGCAGATGTATTCCAGATCTTCATCGCGGTGCAAATCGTGCTGAGAACATTTATCGAAAGTTGTGCCGTCTTTGCATTTCAAGCCTTTCCAGTTATTTTCCGAGGCCGTTTCGATTTGATAAGCTGCGGTAGATGTGCCCCAGATAAATCCTTCAGGAAATTGTAGTTTCATATTGTAGTCGTGAGTCGTGAATAATACGTTGTAAGCAATTATCAGTAAAGATAAATATTTATGGATAAAATCACTTATTACTTACTCCTTATTACTTATGCCTATTTTATTTTATCTTAGTAATCCGAATCATGTCAGAAAACACGCCCCATAACAAGCGAGTGAAAGTTTTAAAAAGAAAAAACTTGCTGGAAATTCGTATTCCCGTGAAGAAGAATACGACTGCCCTGGTTGCAATGATTTTTGCGGCGCTGGTTTGGATATTCGCTTTATATATTCTGGTGCGCATTACGCTGCATCTTCAGTATTTCTGGTTTAAAGCCGGATTGATTCTGGGTATTTTAGGCTGGTTTGCTTTAGGCATGGCAGGTGCCAGTTTTTTCGTATGGCTCTTTTTCGGACGCGAACGCATTGTAATCACTAAAGAGTATTTTATTACCGATAAGCCGCTGGTGTTTTTTTACAGAAGAAATTTTTATGATGTGGATGACATCACCAATATCCGCACGGATATTGAAATCTATCGGGCAAACAGAAACGGAAAGTGGATAGATGAAACGCGAACCGTGATTAAATTTGATACGGCAGCAAAACTGGTGACATTTGCGCGTGGCATAGCCAAAGAAGAAGCGGAGTTTGTGTTATTACAACTGGCAAAATCATCCTTCCTGCGGAAAGAACAATTTGCTGTAGAACAGAAGATTTAATTCAGCAACTCTCTTCCCGTTTTATTTACAATCTGTAACTTGATATCTGCCTGTTTGTCTTTTTTAGCTTTTTCTGCAAAATAATAACTCAGATTTTTTACTACCTGTTTGGCCCCTTGTGTATTGTAATCAGATTCTTCGTACGTATAAATATCTTTCAGAAACAAAATTCCTTTTTCGAGCGTGCTGTTGTTTGCGATTTCAAGGTATTCACCGAAAGATCTGAAATTGGAATAGAATGTTCTGGGAGAATTTAACCAGATAGCTTTTTTAAAGAACTCCAGATTATCTGCGGTCGTGTCTTTAAAAACTTTTCCTACAGCAATCACTATATCAGGACTTTCAGAAGCAGACAATTTTTCCGCATACTCATACGCTTTTGGTTTATTGTAATTTTTCAGATTGTTCAGCGCCGCACTAAGGCATATGTAAGAAGAATCTTTGTTCAATACCTTCTCAAACGTTTCAACACTCTTTTCTTTTTCTATTTTGGTCATTTTATTGATTGCCTTTTCACGCACCGCAGATTTTTCGTCTGTGTTAATGATATTTTGTATTGCCAGTGAAAGTTGTGCTTTGCTTTGAAATTTATCCGGCTCCACTGCATCTACCGCTTCCATTCGTATGTACCAGTTTTTATCCTGCAATGCTTTTAAAAATACCCCTTGCACGGCCGGATTATCTTTCTGGCGGGAAGAGAGTGCTCTTAATGCTTCCAGTTTATCTATATACAAAGGAGCATTGTAAAACTTAAAAATATTTTCCGCTTCACTCAGGTCTTCTGTTTTCTCGCACAACAAAACTTTATCGGCATCAAAATTTACGAGCTGTGGTGCAGTTGCAGCCGGAAAATAAAAGGTGTTGATGCGGTCGTTAACATCAATTATTTTTGTTTCCTTTTTGCCGTTTATGTAAATGTCAACCTTTGTGGGAATACGAAATGCTGTAAGTGCATCTGCATCCCGTTGTGTTTGACGCACGGTTAATTCAATCGTTTTATTCTTTTCATCGTATTTATGGGTGATATCTAAAAACGGATGTCCTTTGCTCAGCCACCACTGATTAAAAAACCAGTTTAGATCTTCACCGGTAACGTCTTCAAATTCTTTACGCAAATCCGACAATTCTGCATTTTTGAACTTATAATCTGTGAGGTATTTATTCAGTCCTTTGTAGAATGCATTGTCTCCTACATAATTGCGCAGCATATGCAAAACGGCACCGCCTTTTTCATAACGGATGTCATCAAAAATTTCGTGCGGTGTATCGTAGTAATAATTTACGATGGGCTCGTTTTTGAATTTAGAAGAACGGATGTATTTCTGGGTAGCTCTGTAACGATAACCATCTGCGTCATCTTTTCCATATTTATACTCTTTCCACAGGCATTCCGAATAATCTGCAAAAGATTCATTCAGGGTAAGATTAGCCCAGGACTCGGCTGTTACCAAATCACCAAACCACTGATGAAATAATTCATGTGAAATTATCCAGTCGAAATTATCATCTATAAGTTGCTGACGACTGCACAATAATTTTTCGTAATAAATAACGACCGAAGAATTCTCCATTGCACCGGCCGTATAATCATACGCCATGATATTTGCCAATTTATCCCAGGGGAAATCCACACCCAATTTCTGAGAATAGAATTCCATCATTTCCGGCAGATATTTAAAAATCTCGGCAACATCATTTTTATATTTCGGGAATGTGTACGCCGACACTTCTTTGTCCCGCCATTTATCTGTGCTCTTATAATAATCTCCTACTCCCAAGAAAAAGAGATAAGGTGAATGGGGTTTGTCTTGTTTCCAGTGATCCGTTTTGGTGCCGTCTCCGTTATCTTTAGTATCCAGTAATAGTCCGTTGGACAAAGAAGTCAGGTTTTTATCCAATGTAACAAAAATTTCTTCTGTTGTTTTCTGATTCGTGGCATCTAAAGTAGGAAACCAGCAAGAGGAGG
>JADLAJ010000186.1 GCA_020848255.1 Chitinophagales bacterium | reverse complement strand
TATAAATACGATATTAAAACAGGTGTTAAATCAACCTGGATTGCTGATGTAAGAAATTATGGTATTCAGTTATTTGGAAATGGAATGGGTAGCGGTGGCGCATCTTTCTATGACGGTGCATTATATCTTGGTCAGGATATGCTCAATAATAACGATCCTGCAGCAGTATACCGAGTGGAAATTGATAGCACAACAGGCAATCCAATTTATGCCTATCGGGTTTGGTCAAAATTAGGTTATACAGGTGGTTCATCTAGATATGACTGGGCAGATTTTGTCATTAACGATGGAGTTTTTTATAATTTCAATTCATCACCGGGAAGAGCAGCTAATACAGGCTTAGAGCATATAAATATGAATACGCAAGCGGTAACCGTTGGTTATTCATTAACGGCCAGTATCATTAACGGTTCACAAAGCGGTATAGATTATACCGGTACTGTTTACCATTTTCACGATTCAGCATATCAGGCATACAATAATACCGGTGGTTTAGGTGCAAGAATTGTTTATACAGGAGCTGGTAACAGAGCATTGACAGATGCTGCAGAAGCATTTAAATATCCTTATGACTATGGTGATGCTCCAACATCTTACGGACTAACCTATCACTTATTCAGAGTATCACCTAATTTAACTATTGGTTCTCTTATAGATTATGAAATGGCAAGCGCTTCCAATCCATCTGCAGATGCAGACGACGTAAAAAACACAGGTGCATCCAATGATGAAGATGGTGTCGCTTCTTTTCCGGCAATTTCGACATCCTGGTTTTCTTATAATGTAACCGTGAGCGTTACCAATTCAACAGGTGCAAATGCAACAATATATGGTTATATAGACTTTAACAGAGACGGTGATTTCACCGATGCCAATGAAAGATCATTAGCAACAACAGTGGCAAATGGTGCAACATCAGTAACGGTTACCTGGGTAGGTTTAACAGGTGGTTCCGTTGGTTCCAGCTTTATTCGATTCAGATTGGCTTCAAGCGCTGCAGAGGCAGGAAATCCGTTTGGTTTTGCAAGAAACGGAGAAGTAGAAGATTATCCGTTCCCAATCAATCAGGTAAATCTGCCGGTAGAATTGGTAAACTTTAAAGGAGAATTAAAAGAAGATAAAACAACCTTGCTTACCTGGTCAACAGCATCAGAATTAAACAATGATTATTTTGATGTTCAGAGAAAAAAACAAGATGGCTCTGGCTGGGAAAACATCGGGCAAATTGATGGTTTCGGCAACAGCAGCAAATTAATTTCTTATAGTTTCATAGATAAAAATCCAACTACAGGAGAAAACTATTACAGATTAAATCAGGTTGATTTTGACGGGAAATCAGAATATTCACCAACGATAATGGTAAAATTAGACGGCGCTACAACTGAAACTAAAGATGCATTTATAATCTATCCAAATCCGGTAAGAAATGAAATTTGGATAAGATCTGAAAAAGAAATCGTTGATAACCAAAACATACTTTTAGAAGTGTTCGATGTTTCCGGACAAAAAGTGTTTGCATCAATGATGGACGAAAGTGAAAAACGCTTAGACTTATCAGAATACCAAAGAGGAATCTACCTCATAAAAGTAGGTACTAAAACTTACAAGATTCTAAAACAATAAAAAACATAGTATAAAATCAACTGCAATCATTTGCAGTTGATTTTATTTTTTATTCAAGACGTTTTATAATTCCCAACATTATGAAAACTCTATCAAAAACCATAATTGCAATGGTTGTTTTTTGTCTTATTTCTTTGGCAAAACAATCATTTTCACAATACTTTTCAGGAAGTACGTGCGCAAGGATTAAGCGAACGGATTTTGGTCTCCAAAATGGCTTTATTTACAACTTCAACAATGCGGTATTAAATACTAATATCAAACATATCGATTTTAGTTCACAAAAAATGCTGGCTCAATCAGCTTCTTCCGATATCACTCAGACTACAACAGATTTTCAGGTAAATAATTATTTGATGAGTGCAGAGAATAATGCATTGTACCATGGTACAGACGAGTTAGAAAACGAGAAAAATAATACACCACTTACTCAAAATCCAGTTAAAACAGCGCTTGCCGAAGATAAAAATATATACGATTACGGAGATGCGCCAAGCAGCTATGGAACGGCATTTCATTTATATATAAAAACACCTAAACTAAAATTAGGAACACTCATTGATTATTCTGCCGGCAGTGTAAATAATTTATATGCAACCGCAGACGACAAACAAAACACCGGCGAAATAAACGATGAAGACGGCGTACCATACTTTCCTTTGATCTATGCATCTTATGGTACTTATACAGTAAGTGCAAATGTGACTAACATAACAGGAGAAACTGCATATCTGTATGGTTTTATAGATTTCAACGGTGACGGAGATTTTAATGATGCAGGTGAAACATCTGATTTAACTACCGTTCCCAATGGTGCCACTTCTGTTAATGTAAACTGGACAGGATTAAGCGGACATCTGACAGCGGGTGCTACCTTTGCACGATTTCGTATTTCATCTGTTTATACAGAAATACAATACGCCACAGGATATGCAGCAACGGGAGAAGTGGAGGATTATCCCATAATAATTGCAGGAAGTGTATTGCCTGTAGAGTTTGCTTCTTTCACAACAAAACTTCAGAACGATAAAACAACGCTTTTAAACTGGAAAACAGCCTCAGAATATAACTGTGATTTTTTTGAAGTGCAGCATTCAAAAGATGCACTGGAATGGGAAAACATAGGTAGTGTAAAAGGCAGCGGCAACACGCACTGGATTTCTGCCTATAGTTTTGTTGATCCAAATCCATTTTCCGGATTTACGTATTACCGTTTAAGACAAGTGGATTTTGATGACAGGTTCAGATTTTCAGAGCTCGCAACAGTAAAAAACGATACAACAGAAATAGAAGTCAATGGAGATGTCACTGTATTTCCCAATCCTACTAAAGAGGAAATTTGGATAAAAACAGAGAATAAGCAAAAAGATGCCGATGTGCAGGTTTACAATTATGTCGGCCAAAATATGTATAATATGAAACTCACGAAGAGTTTACAAAACATCAGCATCAGTAATTACCCCAGTGGAATGTATATGGTGATTATTGACGATAAGTTGTTTAAAATAATTAAAGAGTAGTACTTACTTTTTGAACATGAAAATAACAGCGAGAAAAATAAACACAAAACTTACTGCATAATTCCAACGCAGTTTTTCTCCCAGAAAAAAATAAGCAAACGCTACAAAAACGCTCAGTGTAATTACTTCCTGAATAATTTTTAACTGATACGCATTAAATGTTTTATACCCTATTCTGTTTGCAGGCACCATAAAACAATATTCAAAAAAGGCGACACCCCAGCTAATCAGCACCGCCTGCCATAGCTTTAAATTCGGATTCTTCAAATGCCCGTACCAGGCATAAGTCATAAATGAATTGGAAATAATGAGCAGGAGAATGGTTTGCATATGCTGATTTTATCCTCAAAAATACACATTCTGCCAATCAGTAATTCCACAATTCATTAAAACCCGTATCTTGTGAAAGTATCTTAATTATCATACTTATTACTTAATACTCAATACTTATTACTTTTATGGAATACATTCATTTTTTATTAGAACTTTTAACGCACACCAAAGACGTTTTATTACAGTTGTTTCAGGAACACGGTAATTTAATTTATGCCATTTTGTTTTTAATCATTTTTGTAGAGACAGGACTAGTGATTATGCCATTTTTACCCGGCGATTCATTATTGTTTACCGCAGGTTTATTGTGCGCACAGCAATCGGGGTTGAATATTTTTGTACTGATACCATTGTTGATTGCGGCAGCCATCATCGGAGACAACTTAAATTATTTTGTAGGAAAATATTTCAGCGAACATGTGCTCAGTTGGAAATTCAAAGGTAAACCACTGGTAAATCCCGAGTGGATAGACGAAGTTCATAATTATTTTGAAAAACAAGGCACCAAAACTATCATTATCGCCCGTTTTATCCCAATTGTACGTACCGTTACACCTTTTGTTTCCGGTGTAGGCAAAATGAATTACAGAACCTTTTTACCTTATGATATTTTAGGCGGTATTCTCTGGGTGTCTTCAGTTACCATAGTGGGTTACTTTTTAGGAAATATTCCTTTTGTAGAAAAAAACCTTGAAAAATTCATTTTAGGTATCGTGTTCATTTCTATTTTACCAATGATTATCAAAGCAATACAAATAAGAATCAAAAAATAGCGTATCTTTAGATGAATGCTAAGAAACAAAAAATTAGCAGAGTCTTTCAGAAGTATAATATTGTTTGTTTCCCTTTTTTCTTCTTTCTTATATTCTTACGGACAGACTTATATACCGGTATCTCCTGATACCACAGTGGTATTAATTGATACTTTAAAGATATGGCAAGTCGACTCTTCTTTGATGATACCAGCGGATTCTCTGCAGATTTTGAAAAAAGACATCAGATCTGCAAAAGCGAAAAAGGCATTTAAAAATTTCTCTTACTTAAAATATAAAGATTCAGGAAATAACAAAGATTTTACCGGAGTAGAAAAATACAAAAAGTATAAAGGGAAAAAAATCCGAAGTATTCAAATAAGCATTATAAATCCATTCGGCAGTATTGTCGAAGATTCACTTCAGCCATTAAAAAAGGGACAAAAATTTGCCAATAAAATTCATTTTAAAAGCAAGGAATGGTTTGTAAAAAACGATATTTTATTTCACGAAGGCGATAAAGTTGTTCCTTCTCTGTTTGCAGACACAGAAAAATTATTGTGGGGAAGAAGAAAATTCAAAGACATCAGCATCTTGCTAACGGAAGACAGCACGAAAAAAAATGTGGACGTAATCGTATATCTTCAGGACAAGCTGTCGTGGGAAGTGGGTTTGGGATACAATGATCGCCTGATAGCCGGCATATCCACCTATAACTTCTTCGGACAACCCAATACGCTTTCCGTGTTTGCCGGAATTAACCTGAATAAATATAACCTCTGGGCGGCTGGCGGGGCATATAAATATGAAAATATAAAATCGTCGCAAATCAATTTTGCCACTAACTTCCTGATTGAAAAACTAAACCAAAACGCAGTTGTTTCGCTGTACAGGAATTTTTTCAGCATAAAAACACAATGGGCTTTTGATGTAAAATATAGCTATGATTACAGCACCAATAGTCTTACCAATAACTTAAAAGATACGACAAGCTACATCAGAACGAAATCAAATTATTATTCACTCTGGCTCGCATATGCTTTGCCATTCAGCAAAATAATGAGCATTAAAGACGATAAACTGAAATTAATATTTGCCACTAAAATAGATAACACTCATTACAAAAAACGTCCGTTTATGGATAGCAGATTGTATGATAAAATATTTGTCAGTCAGCAAAATTACAGAGTTGGAATCGGTGTGGCAAGATGGGATTATTATCTGGCTAAAAATTCTTTTTACATAGATGTTGCGGAATTTTTTCCGCGGGGTTACAGTGCTTCCTTTTGGGTTGGTTCTCAGTTTGACGAATATTATGGTCAAAGAATTTCTTTCGATTTTACCGTTAACTATGGAATACACGTAAATAAATTCGGATATCTGTATCCACAGTATAATTACAACGGATATGTACGCCACAAAAAAGGGGAGGAAATGATTTCAAAAATCAGTCTGGATTTTGTGTCCGATAAAGTGGCGCTGGCAAAAATTGTTTACTTCCGGCAAATACTAAAACTCGGTACCAGCCTGGGTGCTGCTCTTCCTGCCGACAGATATTTCAATATCAATGAAACAAAAGGAATTCGCGGTTTTTATTCGCCATTTTTAAAAGGATCTAAAAGTGCCTTTATAAATATGGAATGCGATATTTTCTTCGATAAAAAAATAGCACTGACAAAAGCAATGACCTATGTGTTTTGTGATATGGCATGGCTGAGTGAAAACAAGCGTACATTATTTTCAGAAAGTGTTTTTCAGTATGGTCTTGGTTTTGGACTGCGCTTAAGAAGTGCTGAATTAGGCGTACCCTACGTTGACGTACAATTTAGTTTTTATCCGAGAGGAAAGGATTTTGGAGAAAAATTATTCCAGTTTCACGCGATGGGCAGCAACCCCAATGCGATTATACAAAATAACATGTTTGTAGAGCAGGAATAATAATTTTTGTATTTTTAGAAATGCAGCAACGCATTTGCAACACCCACATAATTTTAAAAGCAACACTATTATCACCGTTGCTTTTTTTTGTTATGCAAATACCGTTCTCCGCACTACATGCACAGGATACAATAGCTACGACAATAATAAAAGATTCAGCAACCATAAATGTCCCAGCTATAAAGCAGGATTCTGCTATTTATTTACTGGATACAGATGATACCTTAACTATTTCACCGGAGTTTTTTGTCATCAATAAAAAAGAAACACGCGTAGAAAAAACAAAGAAAGCGTTTAAGTTTATTTCCTATTTCAATTACTCCGACAGAGGCTATGGAAAAGATTTTTCCGGCGTGGAGAAATATGAAAAGTATGCCGGCAAAAAAATTACCTGTGTGGATGTGGTGGTTTTTAAACCGTTTGGTTGTACACCCGAAGGTTGCCCTGTAACAATGAACAAAGGCCAGCGATTCGGAAATGCCATTCATTTCAAAAGCAAAGAATGGTACATCCGCGGAGATATTTTTTTCAAAGAAGGAGATGTGGTGAATCCTACTCTTTTCGCCGATACTGAAAAATTATTGTGGGAAAGAAAGAAATTCAAAGACGTTAAAATCATTGTATTTCCGGATAGTTTGAATACAGACGAAGTAGAAGTGATGATTTTTCTGCAGGACAGGTTATCCTGGTCTATGTCTGCGGGATATTATAATGGCCGCGTGGTTTTCAGTGCATCTACCTTTAACTTTTTCGGGTTGCCTAATACGTTGAATGTGTTTGGCGGTATCAATTTTAATAAATACAATCTATGGGCAGTTGGCGGCACCTACAAATACGAAAATATACAAGCATCACAAATTAATTTCACCACCAGCTTTGTCATTGAAAAATTAAATCAGAATGTTGCCGTATCTGTTAACCGGAAATTTTTTAATTTAAAAACAGCGCTGGCATTTAATGCACAATACGTTTACAACAACAGCACCTTAAGTTTGAATGGAAATCTGCGCGACCCGTCAAGTTTTGTAAATGCCAAATCCAATTATTATTCTTTGTGGCTGGCCGGTGCCATTGCCGTTAATAAACTCATGCCCTGCAAAGACGACAAACTAAAATTTATTGTTGCCACCAAATTAAATTATATAGATTATAAAACACGACCATTTATAATCAACCGAAATTATAATGAAATTTTCATCAGGCAGCAAAATTACCGGTTTGGATTTGGCATTGCACGCTGGGATTTTTATCTCGAGAAAAACGCATTCTATATCGATATAGCTGAGTATTTTCCACGGGGCATCAGCGCATCTGTTTGGGCCGGGCCGCAGTTTGACGAAATTTACGGAAGAAGAGCAGCTTTAAATCTGTCCATAAACTATGGTATATATTTTAAAAAATTCGGCTTCTTATATCCGCAGGTAAATTACAGTGGTTATATCCGAAATAAAAAAGGAGAGCAGATGCAAACCGCCGTAAAACTGGATTATGTTTCTAAAAAACTGGCTTTTGCTAAACACATGTATTTCCGCCAGATACTGAAAGGTGGTACCAATCTGGGTTTCTTTATTCCGGAAGAACGCTACTTTAATATCAACGACATGAATGGCATCCGCGGATTTTACTCACCGTCTTTAAAAGGCTCCAAAAGTATAACCCTCAGCGTGGAGAGCGATTTGTTTCTTGATAAAATAGTAGCACTTAGCAAAGGCATGGTGTATGCGTTCTGTGATATGGGCTGGCTGAGTGAAAACGGAAAAAAACTGCTTACAGAAAGCAAGTTTCAATATGGTATAGGAACGGGTATTCGCATCAGAAGTGTGGATTTAGGACTGCCGTATCTGGATTTTCAATTTAGCTTTTATCCGAGAGGAAAAGATTTCGGGGCACAATTTTTTCAGTTCAAGTTGTACGAACAGAATATAAACGCCGTAACGCAAAATAATATGTTTGTGGAATAATACTTACCAGTTACAGCCGCATTTTTCTCCCGCGCTGAAATCCTGCGCAAAGTTGATTTTCGTTTTTCGCTGCTTATCGTAATAATAAAAGTAATCAACCTTAGAACCGGTGATAGCAATAAAATATTTTCCGGTTGTTTTTCCGTTTTTTAATTCATTAAAAGAATACTCTACTTTTGGAGGGAGGCTGTCATTTTTCTCCAACACTTTTTCTACTGCGAAGGACAATAAAAATGCATCTTGCTGACCTTTGTACTGAACAAAACCATTCGCCCAGTCTTTGTCGATTACGTTAAACGACAACTGCAGCGGATCTTCTGTAAAAGCAGAATCTGTGGAGGTAAAACAAAGATGCAGTTTTTGTGCAAAGCCCATTTGGGCGACAAACAGTAAGGCGCAAAAAATTAGTTTCTTCATAGCTTGATTTAATAAATGTGAGCCGTTTTATTTCTTTTTCACTTTTTTACCTTTCGTCATCTTGTCGTACATCTCGTGAATCATACCGTCACCCAGGCCCACTTTCGGAACAAACAAAGTTTCAATATTCAGGCGTTTCATGATGTGCATGAAAATCTGTGCCGCCGGCACAATCACATCTGCTCTGTCAGGGCGGAAACCATATTTTAAAATACGTTCGTCTAAAGTTAATCCATTTAGTGCATCAAATGTTTTTTGCAAATCACTGTAATACACTTCCTGTTCTTTACGTTTTACAAAATGCTTTTGAATGGTGTTGATGTTTCCGCCGGAACCAATGCCCAACAGTGGTGTGTATTTTCCTTTGAAATGATCTACCCACACGTCGAGTTCTTTCCAGTGTTTTTCTTTCACTTTACCCAGCGTCATACGTAGTGTACCGATGTTGAAAGACCATTTATCGACCAGTTTTCCTTTCGACAATAAAATCAATTCCGTGGAGCCGCCGCCAACATCTATGTATAGGTAATTCTTTGCAACATCCAGTTGAAATGTTTCAACATGATTGGAAAGAATCAGTTCCGCTTCTTTTTGTCCGCTGATGATTTTTATATCGATGCCTGTTTTTTTGAACACCTTGGTCACGATTTCCTTGGCATTTTTGGCATCCCGCATGGCAGACGTTGCGCACGCCATGATTTGCACCGGCTTGTGTACATCAATCAGGTGCTTGAACGCTTTCATGGTGGACAATAACTCTTCTTCTTTTTTAGCAGAGATTTTTCCTTTCAGAAAGGCCTCTTCACCCAAACGCAGTGCCACGCGATACATGGCATCTTTCACAAACTGCGGTCCGGCAGGTGTTTCATATACATTAATGAAAATTAAACGGACAGCATTGGAACCAATATCTATAGCAGCGAATTTCATGAGGATGATTTACGAAAGCAAGTTACGATTTTATTTAAAGATTACATTTTATGAAAATAATAGTCGACGATTTGTCCCCAATTAGAAACATAAAAATTTATTTAGAAACAACAAATGAATAAAAATCAATAATTTATAATGTTTTATAAAATACACTATTTGAATTAAGAGTTTAATTATTAACTAGTTAATGGTTGTCCTTTTTTGAACTAAGTTGTTGTTTATGTTTGAATCGTATTTATTTCAGTGCCAATTTGGCATTGAAATGTAATTAAATAATATTCAACATATAATTTTGAAACAAACAGAATTTAGTAAAAAAGGCAGACAAAATGAACATAATTTTTAAACCAATAGATATAACAGGTAAGTTGATATTATCTATCTTCTTCGGATTAGGATACCTTATGCTTGTTGTTAAATCATTATTTACGAAGGATAGAAATATGCAGAATAAGGTTTTTGAGTTGAGCAATAATATTTCTAACTCATTAAGCGGAAACAATCAAATCCGAGAAGTAAAAAGAATAGATTCCGAAACAAGTTCGGAATGACGCGAAGCGTGAATTACGGTTTGTCTATAGCCGTCCGTCGTGCTGTCCCGATGAATATCGGGATTGTTTCAGCATCTTATAATCATAAAAATCCATCAAATCTGTGTTCTATTTCTTCTTCTTTCCAGAACCGAAATCCTGCCAGAAATCATAAATCGCATCCTGGCTGCGTACCATTTTTTCTCCGGCAGTTTTTAGTTTAAATACATTGGATTGTGTTTCATTAAAAATTCTCGCTTTCACATTGTCCTTCCATTGCAATTCCATTATCTGCAACAATTGTTTTTTTATTTTATCATCCAGAATCGGCAGCACCACCTCAATACGATGGTCTAAGTTGCGCGTCATCAAATCAGCAGAACCGATAAACAATTCCGGCTTACCTTCATTGTGAAACACAAAAATGCGCGTATGCTCCAGAAATTTATCTACAATACTGATTGCCTGTATGTTTTCGCTGCAGCCCTTCATTTCTGGCACCAGCGAACAAATGCCGCGTACAATCATGCGGATCTTCACACCCGCTTTGCTGGCAGCGTATAATTTTTCAATGACATCTTCATCCACCAGATTATTCAGCTTCAAAAATATTTCCGCTTTTTTTCCTGCTTTCGCGTTTCTGATTTCCCGGTTGATTAAAGTCGTAAGCCGGCTTCTCAAATTAAACGGCGCCACCATTAATTGATTGAATTTCGGAACCGAATAATTTTTGTCAAAGAATGAAAATATCTGCCGTGCCTCTTTGGTGATGGTTTGGTTGCACGTAAACAATTGCGCATCCGTATAAATGCGGGCTGTTTTTTCGTGGAGGTTTCCCGTACCGATACAACCATAATAAATTTTATGCCCTTTTTCCCTGCGCGTTATCAGACAAACCTTAGAGTGCACTTTCAGTCCGGCGATGCCTGTAATCACCCGTGCTCCGGCATCCCGCAGAATGGTGGCCCAGTCGATATTGGCTTCCTCATCAAAACGTGCCCGCAGTTCAATGAATACGGTAACATCTTTTCCGTTATGTAATGCTGTAATTAGTGATTTTACTACATGAGAATTGGAGGCCACACGATATAGTGTGCACCGGATGTGTGATACGTTTGGATCAATAGCCGCTTCGCGCAGCAAATCTAAAAAGTAATCGAACGAATGATACGGGTAATACAACAGGATATCTTTCGTTTTCATCTTTTCTAAAATGGAACGCGCTTTTTCTAAATCCGGATGCGGAATATGCTGTTGTGCGGGATTTAATAAATTTGTTTTTCCCAGCGTCGGGAATTTGATAAAGTCTTTGAAATTGTGATAACGGGCACCGGCGTACAATTGCACCTTATTGTCCAGTTCCATTTTTTTAATCAGGTAATTTTGAAAATCTTTCGGCATCTGCGCATCGTACACAAAACGCAAAGCATCCGCACTTTTACGTTTTTTCAAACTCATCTCCATCGATTCCATAAAGGTCAATGAAACATCGTTGTCGACATCCAGTTCTGCATCGCGTGTAAATTTGATGGTGTACGCCTCAATCTTGTCGAAATCATAAATCTGAAAAATAGATTTTAAATTATAACGAATGACATCGTCTAAAAATAAAATGTATTGCTTGTCTTTTTTTGATGGCAAGACAAGAAACCGAGAAACAGAGGCAGTCGGCACTTCTATCAGCGCGTAATGTGTTTCTTTAGTTTTGGTTTTGGAAAAACGAATAGCCAGATAAATGGAAGCATCTAGTAAGGTTGGAAATTCTTTCGCCTTATCCAGCATGATGGGAAATATTTCCAATCGTACTTTTTCCTGAAAATAATTTTTTACAAATTCCCCCTGTGCTTTGTCCAGTTGTGTTTCATTCAGAAAAAAAATGTTTTCTTTCTCCAGTTCTTTAATAATATCAATATAAGCTTTAGTGTATTTTTTTTGCAGGATTTTTAATTTTGCCTGTATGGCATCCATCACTTTTGCCGGAGAAAAACCAAGCTCCTGTTTCGCCCGTTTGTCAAAGTCCATCATGCGTTTTATGGTGGCAATACGCACCCGGAAAAACTCGTCTAAATTATTAGAATAAATGCCCAGAAATTTCAATCGTTCCAGCACGGGCACATCCTTGCACTCCGCTTCCTGCAGCACACGCTCATTGAATGAAAGCCAGCTCAGCTCTCGGTTGATAATAGGAAGATTAGAAGGCATAAGTAACGCTTATAAAACTGTAAAACGTAAATATAGAGATTTATGTTCCCTAATAAAAAGTAAAGTAAAGCGTTCACATAAAATTCACAAATACTGAAATCAAATACTTTTTGTAACTTTAATTAGAATAAAACCATAAAAAGAGCAGACAGCTCAATTGAAAAACAATAAATATAAACAAATGAAAAAGCGATTATTCATTGCAATAAGTGTCTTGTTCTTGTTTTCCTGCAAAAAGGAAGAAGTCACCCCCAACAACGCGCCGAGCACGGTATCAAATTTTTCCATTGAATATGGAAGTGACGACACCTACAATTGGTCGGATGCTACCGACGCGGATGGTGACGCCGTTACCTATGATTTATATTTATTGAAAGACACCGGAGCCAAACCATTTAAGGTGTCGGAAAATCTAACAATAAGTGAGTATACATCTGGCGTTTCCTATTTTGGTACAATAAGGGCAATGATTGTCGTGGCCAAAGACGGAAAGGGCGGCGAGACAACATCCATTGAATATCCGACAATTATTCTGTAAACTGCTTGGGATAAATAGATAATTCCTTGCTTCCTGTTTTTATGGCAGACCAGCTATCTGTTTTAAAAGCGATACGAAACACGGAACACGTAGGAAATTTTTCGAGATGAGTTCTTGACAACTGAAAAATCAGTGAGGACAAAATAGGCTCGTGTCCGAATAGAAAAACATCATTATACCGGTCGTTTATCCCTTTCAGCATTTCGATAATGGCTGAAGAGGTGCCGAAATAGACAACCGGCTCAATGATAATCTTTTTCTTATCATAGGCAACAAACTCGCTAATGGCTTTTGCAGTTTCCAAAGCACGGGTGGCCGGCGAGCTGATGATTAAATCCGGTTGTAGTGCTTGTTCCTGCAAATGCTTCCCGATAATTTTAACTGCTTGCTTCCCCCGTTCATTCAAGGGACGGGCAATATCATCCAGATCGGGATGATCCCAACTCGATTTTGCGTGACGGATAATAGTAAGATATTTCATGATTTGTAAAAGCAGATATTTTTATAAACAATTCTGTTCTTCTTAAAAATTAACTAAATTAGAACCAAAGATAAAGGTATGAAATTCATTAGCTTATTGCTGTTCTTTTGGATTTTTTATGATGCGGCTGCTCAGATAAAAGATTCCTGTTCAGCCGCTACGGAACATTACATGAAAGGGAAATATAAAGAAACAATCATTGCCTCCACCGTTTGTATAAACTCAGAGAAAGACAATAACAGATTATTACTGGCTTATGCTTTTCGCTCAGATGCGTATGAGCGCAACAAGCAATACGAACTTGCATTGGCAGATGTAACAAAAGTAATTGCACTGAGCCCTGAATCCGGTAATTTTTGTTCACGGGCCGCCATTTATCAAAAGATGAAAAAATATGATTTTGCCCTTAAAGATTATGATGCAGCGATACAAAAACTGCCGGACAATTATGTGAATTACTACTTTAAAGGCAGGTGTTTACTGGCTGCTAAAAAGTATGCAGAGGCAAGCTCGGTCTTATACACCTGTCTGAATATGCAGCCACAATATGCACAAGCCTCTGCATTATTGGCGGCAATAGCCTTGGAACAAAATGATTTAAAAACATCACAGGAACATATCAAAACGGCACTTAAAAACAATAATGGTGCATATGAACCTAATTATTACGCAGGCCTGCTGGAAATGAAGCTGGGAAATTTCAGAGCAGCACTTCAGCAATTGAATGAGGCGGAAAAAAACGATTGGACAAAACCGGAAGTCTTTTTTAAAAAGGCCACATGTTATGCCTGGTTAAACCGTACAGATTCCGCCAGATTAAATCTGGAGAAAGTAAAAAAAATGGACTATGATATACAAGAGTGGACAAATGTCTTTACAATAATACGGTCACAGGAAATCCCGGAAATAAACCGGGAACTGATAAATTCAAACAAGCAGGAAGTAAATGAATTGTATAGGCAGGCAATGCAGCAAAAAAATGAAAAAAAATTAAGGACAGCGTTTAAAACCATTTCTAATGCAATAAAACTTGCACCAAATAATGCTGATTTGTATAGCCTGAGTGCGGAAATACTACTGGCTCTTTTTATATCAGAAAACCCCGATGCTGTTTCACAACCTTCATTATTTGATTTCGATAAAAGCGATGATTGGTATTTGCTGATGGATGATTTAAAAACGTCAATTAAATTAAAACCATCTAATTTTGCAGCATACTACCTGCGTGCCAATGCATTTCTGATTAAACAGGAAAATAAAAAAGCCAGAGGCGATTTGGAAAAAGTACTGGAGTTTATTTCACAAAATCCAAAGTATGAAACAGAAATCAAACAGTTGATGGAGAAAGCCAAATAAAACGAAATGAGTGAGAAAAATGAATTGCATAAATTAATACATTCGTTAACACCCAACGAAAAGGCCTATTTTAAAAAGTTTGCGTATAAATCTAAAGACGATAAAGAAAATCCGTACCTGATTTTGTTTGATGCAATTCTGAAACAGGAAGAATACGATGAAGAGGCGGTAAAGAAAAAACTGAAAAACACAAAGCTGGTCAATAATTTCTCTGCTGCAAAAAACTACCTTACCGATTTGATTGTAAGTACGTTTTCTTCCATCCAGGAGAATAATTCTATTGAAAATAAATTATTGGCCATTATACAGCAGTTTCCATTTTTGATGGAAAGACGGGTCAATAATTTATTACACAAGAAAATTCAGCAGGCCAAAAAGTTGGTATACGACTATGAGTTGTATAACTATTATGCAACGATACATCATTATGAATGCCTGATTTTGGAAGTTGATAAAACCTATGAAGCCCGTAAAAATAAACTCAATGAGGAATATAAAACCATTCAGGATAAACTCAGCAATATTCAGCAATATCAGCAACTGAAAGATGAATGGCTGATGATACGGCAGGATACCAATGCCTATATCCGTGAACAATCGAAAATTGATTTTGTAAAAGAAAAGCTGGCGCGGCCACTTTTAAATGACGAGCATCATGCCATTACTACAGCATCCAAAATTTTATTTTATTACGTGCGTGTCGGATATGCTTTAATGCTGAATGATGTAGCAGCTGCTTACGCGGACAGTGTTTCACAATATCTGGTTTTAAAAGAAAATCCGAATTATTGCAAAGCCAATGAAAAGGAAGTCATTGTAACGCTCAGCAATTTTGTATTACGCATGCTGAATGTCAGCAATTACGGATATTTTGATGAAGTGAAAAACACCTTATTGCAATATCTGGAAAACTCAAATGACATTGATTTGGTGCAATCTAAAAAACTGAATCTGGCGCTGGTAGAGAAAAATCAATATCTGAAACAAAACCGCTTTGATAAAATATATGAACTGCTGCCAGCGTATATGAATGTCATGGATTTCTATACGAAACGGCAGGATATACAACTTTCCATGTTATACGATATGGCCATCATTTATTTTTATAACGATCAGTTTGAAGAGTGTTTGGAATTTATAACCAAGGTGCTCAACCATAAAGCGCTGCATACGATGATAGACCTGGAAAGCTATAGTTTACTGCTGCGTCTCTTTGTTTTTATTGAAATGAATCAGGTACACCACTTTGATACCAATATCGAAAATCTGCGCAGAAAATTATACCGCGACGATAAGATGTTTAAAGCGGAAAATGCCATTTTAAAAATGCTGGCGGAGTACAGCCTGGCGAATAGCAATGCAAAGAAGGCAGACATACTTACTGAACATAAAAAAAATATAGAAACCATCTTACAGGATAAACTCGAACAAAACATCATCAATTATTTTCCGATTCACCTCTGGCTGGAAGCAAAACTGGAACATAAAACCATTTATCAAAAATTCAACAACAAACAGCCCTGAAGGTTTAATTTTTTAATTAATAACCAGTTGATAATTAGTAAGTTATAATCAAAAAAACAACTCCCGAATCTTAATTTCTACCCCGTTTTTTTCATTGATTCTTGTAAAGAGATAGTCTATTTTTGACTCATCATCATCATCAAATCAATCATTATGAAAAAATTAACCACCTTATGCTATGTATTGGCGCTGTGCAGTTGCATGTCCTGCAATTCACAAAATAATACAAATTCAAAACAAACTTCCTCCTCAAAAAACTCATCCAACGCCGCTGCAGAGGGAAATGCATTACACATGCAATTAGCAGCCATTAAAGACAATCAGGTGACCAAAGGCGATGCCGTTCTGTTTCTATTGCCAAAAGGCTGGCAGCAAAAAAGCCAGCTGGACTGGGACGCACAGAACACCCAATTTCCGGCCAGTGCTTATCTGCACGTCAATAACCCTGAAAACACGGCACAGTTACATATCTACAAAACCTCTTTTTATACCTTGTCCAATCAGTCAATGCAGTATGCCGGCATTGGATTGGGCAGCAAATATATGGGAGGCATAGTGGTAGCTAGCATGCCATCCAGCACCACAGAAGCCACGATGAGAACGCTGAACGAAATGAATGTGTTGCCTGCCGGTGTAAAAATCACCGATACGAAAGTCATTAAAATAGAAAGCACCAATCCGATAGATATTCAGGCGAAGCAACAAAATCCACAGGTGCAGTTTATTTCAGACAACATCATCAGTAAAGGCACTTTTACGAAAAATGGCGAAAACTATACCGTGCTGATCAATGCATATGTAAATGGTACGGTAAACAAGAGTTTGAATTTTTCTAACTGGCAGGTTTTGCCCATTTTATTTTTCATAAAACAAGATGCAAACGAGAAAGTAAACACTGAATTGTGTCAGGCGGTTTTAAAATCCATCCGCTATTCGCCGGCATTTTTAAGCGCACAAACACAGGTAATCAAATACCTGACAGACCAGTATTATCAGGGCCTTCGCAACATTGCGGCTATCAGTCAGCAGATCAGCCGCAACAACGATGCCATGATTGCAAGCATTGACAAGAGTTATGAAAAAGCAAATTCTACGTACAAGCCCACCAACGACGGATTTTCGCAATACATCAAAGGCGTAGAGAACTATTCCGACGGCAATGGCTCTACCTACGAGTTGCCGAGTTCCTACAACACTGCCTGGAAGAACGGCAACGGAGAAATTATTTTAACCAATGAAACCAACTACAATCCGAACATCGGCTCCACACAAAACTGGGAGCAGTTAAACAAATAACATTCATCATCATCCAATAAAAACTAAAACAAATGAAAAAACAAATCATCCTCAAAAGCATTATTGCAATGCTTGTACTAAGCGTTGCAGTCTGTAGTTCTTCCTGCAAAAAAGAGCAATCAGCAGCAGAAATTCAAACCAAACGTATCAGTGACATCATTCCGCAAAAGTACCTGGATTCGCTTATCAGTTTAGGTGTCACCATTCACGAAGGTACCACGCCGCCCATTGTAAACGGCATCTACGTAGGTAACCCGACCGTGTTGCTTGCTTCCACTGTTGCAGGTGATGTTATTGGAAATACATTCGCAGATGTAAAAGTGAAACTGACAGATCAAAACAATTCTACATTCGGAATAACATTATTTGGAAAAAAGCTGTTAGGCGATAATGATACTTCTATTGTTACTGCCATTTCCGGCAGCGGCAATGATTTTACGGTGTACGGAAAAGTAAAAGCCTCCGCCAACAGCACGAACTATGCAATTTTCGCCATTATTGTGTCCGGCACCCTGAGTGCGGATGGTATTGTAAATTATCAGGATGCGCTGATCAATATTGATAATTCCAATGGAGGTGTCTTCTTTATTCCGGAAGGAAGCGGACGCCTGGTTAAAGACGGCAACAACCTTGCTTCCACGACCAGCTTTTTCAGAACAGCCAATACGAATACAGAAAAAGATAAAACAGCAGGTCAGCGGCCATAAAATAAAAAGAAAGCCATTAACGAATGAAGACCAAAAAACTATGCAAAAATTCCATGTTTCATAATGGAAGTTGATGATGACACGAATCGCAAAAAATAGTGTATTTCTTTGGAAAATTAAAAAAAATGCCTATATTTGCATCACGATTTGGGAAGAGGACTTGACAAAGTCCTCTTTTTTATTCTTAGACATGGATAAGCTAACACAACTAAAGGAAGTCATTGAGAAAGAAATAAACACTTATTTTGAGCATTCCGATTTGTTTTTAGTAGATATAAAAGTGTTGACGAACGGCAAAATAGAAATTTTTGCAGACGGGAAAACCAATATCACCATAGATGAATGTGCTAAAATCAGCAAACACATCCATCATTTTTTGGAAGAAAACAACCTGATGAGTGATAATTTGTCGCTGGATGTTTCTTCTCCGGGCATGGACGAACCGTTGAAAGTGGCGCAGCAGTTTCAAAAACAACTTCACAAAAAAGTAGATGTTGTTTTAAAAAACGGATTGAAAATAACAGGTGAACTGATAGCGGCAGACGAAGAAAAAATTCTTGTAAAAGAAACCATCATTATAAAAAAGACAGAAACTATCGAAGAACATACCTTTAGTTTCGACGAAATAAAATCAGTAAAAAAACATTTCAATTTTAAACTATAATTGTTATGAACAGTGTAGAATTAGTAGAATCATTTTCGGAGTTTAAAGACTTTAAAAACATTGACCGCCCAACCATGATGCGCGTGCTGGAAGATGTTTTCAAAACCTTATTAAGAAAAAAATACGGCTCCGACCAAAACTTTGACATCATCGTGAACACAGAAAAAGGTGACCTGGAAATCTGGCGTCACAGAACTATTGTGGAAGACGGAAAAGTGGAGGACAAATTAGCGGAAGTAGAGTTTTCTGTGGCTAAAACAATAGAGCCGGATATGGAAGTGGGCGAAGATTTGTATGAAGCCATCACCATAGAATCATTTGGCCGTCGTGCAATTTTAGCAGCACGTCAGACATTGATTTCCCGTGTACTGGATTTAGAAAAAGACGAAGTTTACAAAAAATACAAAGACCGTGTAGGCGATATTATTTCTGCGGAAGTATATCAGGTTTGGAAAAAAGAAATTTTATTGTTGGATGATGATGGCAACGAATTGATTTTACCAAAAAGCGAACAAATCAAAACAGACTTTTACAAAAAAGGCGACAGCATCCGTGCGGTGATAAAAAATGTGGAATTGCGCGGAAGTACACCATTGGTGATTTTATCCAGAACAGATGGCGCTTTCTTAGCGAAATTATTAGAGCAGGAAGTTCCGGAAATCATGGATGGCTTAATCGTTATAAAAAAAATCGTGCGTGAACCGGGCGAAAGAGCAAAAGTAGCGGTAGAATCTTACGACGACAGAATTGATCCGGTAGGAGCGTGTGTGGGTATGAAAGGTTCCCGTATTCACGGTATCGTACGTGAGTTGAGAAACGAAAACATAGACATCATTAACTATACGGCGAATATCAACTTATTATTACAGCGTTCTTTGACGCCTGCAAAAATTGAAGGTATCGCTTTAGACGACGTGAAAAAACGTGCATCGGTGTATTTAAAACCGGATCAGGTTTCTCTGGCAATCGGTAAGGGCGGTTTCAATATTAAACTGGCCAGCAAATTAACCGGCTATGAGATTGATGTATTCAGAGATACCGATACCGCAGTGGAGGATGATGTGGATTTAGATGAATTCTCAGATGAAATCGATGGCTGGGTAATCGACCAGTTGAAAGCAATTGGTTGTGATACGGCAAAATCTGTACTGGAATTAGACAGAGATGAATTAGTGCGCAGAACAGATTTGGAAGAAGAGACCATCGATGATGTGATTAAGATTTTAAAATCAGAATTTGAATAATTATAGGTATAAGTAATGAGGTGTAAGTAGTAAGTCAAGCGGCTTTTTACTTACTACTTGTCACTTACACCAAACACCTAAAATAATTTATGTCCGAAGGGAAAATTACAAGATTAGCAAGCGCAGCGAAAGAGCTGAATGTTGGTACTGCCACCATCGTGGAACACCTGCATGCAAAAGGCTTTAAAGAAGTTGCCAACTCTCCAAACACTAAGCTCACCGAAGAGCAGTACGACATCCTTTTGCGCGATTTCAGAAGTGATATTGTAGCAAGAGAAAAAGCCGAACAAATCAATATCGGTAAACGAAAAGAAGAAGAAATTACGATTAAAGAGGCTTTAAAAGAAGCCCCGAAAGTTGTAGTGGTAGAAAAACCCGAAGTAAAGGAAGAAGAAATTACGGCGGTAAAACACGAAGTAGAAGGACCGAAAATTGTTGGGAAAATCGACCTCGATAAACCGAAGAAGAAGAAAGAAGTTGAAGAGAAAAAGGAAGAGGTAAAAGAAGAAATTCCGGAACCAAAGAAAACAACAAAAAAAGAAGAAGTAGTTGTTGCGGAAGAAAAAGTGGAAGAGAAAAAAGAAGAGGTAGTTGAGAAGGTTGAAGAGGTAAAAGAAGAAGTAAAGAAATCAGAAGATTTTGTAAGAGCTAAAATTGAAACATTATCCGGCCCGAAAATTTTAGGTAAAATTGAATTGCCTATCAAAGCGGAACGCCGTCCTGAAGATATTTACCGCGACGAAGAAAAAGCAAAACGCGACAAAGAACGCGAAAAACAAAAAGAAGGCAGAGATGCCAGCCAGAAACGCGCGCGTATCGTTCAGAATAAAGTAGATATCAAAAAATTTGAGCCAAGCAAAGACACCAGACCTGCCAGACCGGGCGGTACAGGTGGACCGGGCGGCCCAAGACACGATACCCGACGCGGACCAAAACCGCCGGAAACCACCAAAGAAGGCATCTCAGAAAAAGCGATACAGGATAAGATTCGTTCTACCATGGCAAAACTGCAGGGTACGAAAGGAAAATCCGACCGCTCTAAATACAGAAAAACAAAACGTGACGACCACGCTGTTCGTGCAGAAGGCGAGAATGCAGAAACCAATGTTTTACAATTAACGGAATTTATTACCGTAAGTGAGTTAGCCGGTTTAATGGACGTATCTCCTACACAGGTCATCAGCTCTTGTATGGGTTTAGGTGTATTCGTTTCCATCAACCAGCGTTTGGATGCAGAAGTAATTGAATTAGTAGCAAGTGAATTCGGCTACGAAGCGCAGTTTATCAATCTGGCAGACGAAGACAGTGAAGAAGAAGAATATGTGGATCTTCCGGAAGATTTGGTAAAACGCCCGCCGATTGTAACCATCATGGGACACGTTGACCACGGTAAAACCTCTTTATTAGATTATATCAGAAGTGCGAACGTAGTAGCAGGTGAGATGGGTGGAATCACGCAGCACATCGGTGCTTACGAAGTAGAAACCGCTAAAGGCGAACACATCACTTTCTTAGATACACCGGGTCACGAAGCGTTTACCGCGATGCGTGCACGTGGAGCAAAATTAACGGATATTGCTGTCATCGTGATTGCTGCGGATGACAACATCATGCCACAAACCAAAGAAGCCATTTCGCATGCGCAGGCTGCGGAAGTACCCATGATTATTGCGATTAACAAGATTGATAAAGACGGAGCAAATCCGGATAACATCAAGAACCAGTTATCGCAAATGAATATACTGGTGGAAGAATGGGGTGGTAAATTCCAGTGTCAGGAAATATCTGCCAAAAAAGGATTGAACATCGATAAACTCTTAGATAAAATTGTACTGGAAGCGGAAATGCTGGATTTGAAAGCAAATCCGGATAAACCGGCTGTTGGTTCGGTCATCGAAGCACAGTTAGACAAAGGCCGTGGTTATGTTTCTACCATCATGGTACAGGAAGGTACACTGGAAATCGGAGATTTCATCGTGGCCGGACAATACTTCGGTAAAGTAAAAGCGATGACCAACGAACGTGGTGTGCGTATAGAAAAAGCAGGCCCTTCCGCACCGGTTCAGGTGTTGGGTTTACTGGGCGCACCTACTGCGGGCGACAAGATAAAAGTGTACGAAGACGAAGACGAAGGAAAAGAAACAGCAAACAGACGTGCTACGATTATTCGTGAGCAGGGCATGCGTGCGAAGAAACACATTACGCTGGATGAAATCGGTCGTCGTTTGGCATTAGGCAACTTCAAGGAGTTGAACTTAATTATCAAAGGGGATGTGGACGGTTCTGTGGAGGCTTTGGCGGATTCCTTGCTGAAATTATCTACCGAAGAAATTCAGGTGAACGTCATTCACAAAGGCGTGGGCGCCATCAGCGAGTCGGATGTATTGTTAGCTTCGGCTTCCGATGCGATTATCTGTGCGTTCCAGGTTCGTCCATCTATGAATGCAAAAGCACTGGCAGAAAAAGAAGATATTCAAATCAAATACTACAACATCATCTACGATGCTATCGACGAAATCAAAGCGGCGATGGAAGGTTTGTTAGAGCCTAAGTTCGAAGAGAAGATTGTGGGTAATATCGAAGTACGCGAAGTATTTAAAGTTACAAAAGTAGGAACCATTGCAGGTTGTTATGTACTGGATGGCCGCGTAGCGAGAAACAATAAGATACGAATCATCAGAGATGGCATTGTTATTCACTCCGGAGAACTGGAATCTTTGAAACGTTTCAAAGACGACGTGAAAGATGTGGTGAAAGGCTACGAATGCGGGTTGAAAATCAAAAACTTCAACGACATCAACGTCGGCGACATTGTAGAAGCCTTCGAGCAAGTAGAAGTAAAACGTAAGTTGTAAAATTCATGCCACGATTATCGTGGCATGATAATAAAGGAAACCGCATATCGAAAGATGTGCGGTTTTTTTTGTCTGAATCCGGATTACAGAATTCGTAGAATTATGAGTACATCAATACATTTAAGATGCAATAAAATAATATTTTGGAATAAATTTAAAAGAGTATAATTAATGTATATATTTATAATACCAAAACAAAAGGGTATGAGAAAAACAATTGTACTATTTTTTTTATTTCTATTCAGTAAGAGTTTCGCAAAAGAGAATAGTGTTTTCTTTGGTTTGAAAATAAACAATGGTAAAACTACTTTTAAATATAGCTATGATGTGGCTGGTATTATTTTTACCAATTTAGTAGATAAGCAATATCATATCGGTGCTTTTCTGAATGCCGGTGGAACAATAAAAAACATCAGCATATATTCAGGCATTGGCTACAATCTATATCAATATAGGTTCCTGCACCTCGCCATCATTAGTCAGCCAAATGGCCAACAAACTATTGGAGTTGTAGCTCCAAATTTAAAACTCAGTGTAATTAACATTCCAGTAAATATTGATTATAATATAAATGTTTACAAGCAAAAACTATTTGTTATTATTGGTATAGGAACAGAATTATGTTATACATTTAAAAAGAAAGTAAACACAATAAATCAATATGGAAGTTTAGGTATTGATAATCGTAAACCTGTATCGTTTGCTATTACTGCAAGAACAGGCTTGCTTTATAACATTAACAAACGACTGGATTGTTTTGCTTCATTCGATTTTAGCCACCATGTAACACCATACCTGGAACCAAAAGAAGATCCTTTGCCCGGAGCCTCAAGGCCTAAACTATATCCATATAATCTATTAGGCAGCATTGGCTTAAATATAAAGTTTTATAAAAACACAAAAAAAACAACCAAAGAATAAAAAATTAAAAAGATAAAACCATAACCGAGTTAATAGTACAGAGATTATTTTTGATAAAAAAGATATAAAAAATGGAAAACAAAAACATCATCGTCACCGCAACCATCACCGCACCCGTAGAAAAAGTATGGAACTACTGGACAGGGCCTCAACACATCACGCAATGGTACAATGCATCTGATGACTGGCACGCACCACGTGCAGAAAATGATGTACAGGCAGGCGGAAAATTTTCTACAAGAATGGAAGCCAAAGACGGCAGTTTCGGTTTTGATTTTAATGGTATTTACGACGAAATAAAAACCAATGAATTAATTTCATACACTATTGAAGGTGGCAGAAAAGTAAGTATTACCTTTTCAGAAAATGGAAACGAAACTATTGTTACCGAAACGTTTGAAGCAGAAAATGAAAATCCAATCGATATGCAGCGCGCCGGCTGGCAAGCCATTTTAGATAATTTCAAAAAATACGTGGAGGTTCATTAGTAGTTTCTACTGCCGTTGGAATGGCATAGGATTCAACAGATTGCTTCGTTCCTCGCAATGATGTTATGCTACAACTTTGGCACCCTATTAAACCACGGCTGTGCCTGCTCTAATTGTGCAGCTAAACGAAATAAACCGGCTTCATCGTTCATGCGTCCGGTAAACATTACACCCACCGGCAAATTATCCTTACTCCAGTGCAAAGGTACCGTCATGGAAGGCTGTCCCGTCATATTCGCCAACGGCGCATATGGAATCCAACTGAAAATTTTCTCCGCCGTTTTTTCAATCAGTCCGGTATATTTTACCACAGAAGAAATACCCAGTGCATTCATCACCTGTAAGCCGATTTGTTCCGCCGCACTGTTTTGCAGCGCCCCGATTTTAAACGGCTTCATGCCTAAAGTCGGCGTCAGCAGTAAATCATATTTTTCATGAAAGGCACCCATCGTACGGTTGATGGTATTCCATTTCATTTTTGCCAGCGCATATTCATTGGCAGAAAATGATTTTCCCAGTTTATACATCAACCAGGTATTCGCTTCCAGTTCGCTGCGTTACGGTTTGCTGCCACGCTCTTCCCCGATAAATTCTACTGTGGCCGACAATTCGCTGCACACCATCGTATAGAAAAGTTCTGTCAATAATTTCTTGGTGTAAGGCAATGGCGCTTCTTCCACTTCATGTCCTATTGAACGCAATAAAGAAACGGTTTTGTTGATCGCCGCAATATTTTCTTCGTCTTGTTGTCCGTGAATCGGATGTTCTACGGAGTAACCAATTTTTAATTTTCCGGGATTGTTTTTGATTTCTTCTAAATAAGGTCTTTCCGGTTGCTGACTGATAAATGAATCGCCAGCCATTGGTCCCTGTACCACATCTATGTAAGCTGCGGCATCGCGCACACTTCTGGAAAGAATACCGGATGTAACGGCACCATTCCAGGGGTCGCCATACATAGGTCCGTTGCTGATTCTGCCCCGGGAAGGTTTGATGCCAAACAAGCCGTTACAGCTTGCCGGAATACGGATAGAACCACCGCCGTCGCTGGCAAATGCCATGGGTAAAATGCCTGCCGCTACGGCTGCACCCGCACCGCCGCTGCTGCCGCCTGTGGTGTGTTCCAGGTTCCATGGATTGTGTGCGGTGCCTAACAACTTTCCTTCGGTAAATGGCGTAACGCCAAATTCAGGCGTATTGGATTTTCCGAAAATGATTAGTCCGCTTTTAATCGCGCGATGTACGGTTTCAGATGTTTCTTTGGAAATATAATCTTTTAAGATGCCGGAGCCGGCACTGCAGCGTGTTCCTGCTAAATGGGCATCCAGGTCTTTCAGTAAAAAAGGTACGCCGGCAAAAGGAGCATTCGCATCTACTGTTTTTATCTGTTCTTTTGCGAGGTCGTATAATTTGCTGACGACCGCATTTATTTTCGGATTGACTGCTTCAGTGCGTTGTATCGCGAGGTCTAATAATTCGGAAGGCTGCACCTGTTTTGTTTTTACCAGTTCTGCCAAACCAAGGGCATCGTATTTTCTGTATTCTTCGAAATTCATAATTTCAATTTTTATTTTTTAAACACTTAAACACATAGGCACATAGTTTATAATAGATTTTAAGTAGTCAATAATATCTCGGAAAGCCATAGCGAAACCATAGTCATAAGCGAAGCTTCTGTTATGTGTAACTATGTCTTAACGCAATGTTTTGCAACGACCATTCTTTCTATAAAACGCTATATTTCTATGTGTTTTAAATAATTACTCCCAGATAACTTTTATGTCTTTTTTCCCTTGCCATTTCAGAAAGTCTTCGTCAAATTGTTTTTCCAGCACATTGCGTTTCACTTTCATGGTCGGTGTAATCAGATTATTCTCTACCGTCCAGGCATCTTTCAGAATAACAAATTTGGCGATGCGTTCGTGATTATCTAAAGTGGCATTCACTTCACTTAAGGTTTGCAACAAGCTTTCTTCGATCTCTTCTTTACTTAATTCAAGGCCTTCTTCCAAAACGATTAATGCCATCGGTTGTTTAAGGTTGCTGCCCACCACACAAATTTGAGCAATGAGGACATTTTTAGACAACTCTAATTCGATGGGTGCCGGAGCCACATATTTACCTTTATCTGTTTTAAATAATTCCTTGATGCGGCCGGTGATTTTCAAATACCCTTCCTCATCAATTTCCCCCATATCGCCGGTGCGCAGGTAGCCATCTTTCGTAATAGTTTCTTTGGTTTTTTCTGCTTCTTTGTAATAACCCAACATGGTGCAATGACTCTTCACCAGAATCTCCCCTTCATCTGAAATTTTGCAGTCGGCACCCGGCATCGTGATGCCCACACTGCCCACCTTGCGCTGCCCCGGACGGTTGCCATGTGAGTAAGCGCAATTCTCACTCATGCCATAAGCTTCATAAATATCTATGCCCAGTTTTTCATACCAGTTGATGAGCGCTACCGGAATCGGTGCGGCACCGCTGATGATGAATTTCGCGGAAGCCAGTCCCGCATTTTCTTTTATTTTTTTCCTGATTAAATCGGATAAGAAAGGAATGGATAAAAGCGTGTCTAATCTTTTTTGCGGCAAACGCTGCAGTATTTTATTTTGCATACGTGTCCAGATAAGCGGCACGGCTAAGAAAACAGTAGGTTGTGTGTCACGTAAATTCTCGGGCATTTTTTCTATCGATTCCGCAATGGAAATCGGAGCACCTGCGTAGAGTCCGCCCATCTCCACCAGCATTCTTTCGGCAATATGCGAAAGTGGTAAAAAAGATAAAAAACGTTCATGCTCAGTAAGTAATCCCAGATTATTGATTTCCTCCAGCAATGCCGTAGCGGCAAACGCAAAAGCCTTGTAATGATGCATGACGCCTTTAGGCATGCCTGTGGTGCCGGAAGTATAGATGATAGTGACTAAGTCGCTGAGTTTTGGAATGTAATTTTTAGTAACAGGTTGTATGTTTTCGATAAGGTCCTCCCAATTATCACAACCCTCTTTTTCCCAAAAAGGGAAATGTATTTTTTTAACGGTTTTAGAAACTATTTTTTTCTGTTCCTCCCACTTCGGTGCTTTACCTACAAACAAGATTTTGGTTTCACTGTGTTCGAGACAATATTTTACCACATCATTTTGCAGCGTTGGGTACAAGGGCACCGAAATATGATCACTCATCATGATGGCCAAATCCGCAATGATCCAGTGCGCGCAGTTTTCAGAAAGGATGGCAATCTTACTTTGTTTCGGCAGTTTCAGCGATTGTATGTAAGCTGCCATTCTGCGGGCTTCGTTGCCCACACGTTTCCAGCTATAATGTATCCATTGTGAGTTATGCGCTTGTCTTAAAAAAGTCTGATGCGCTTTTTCTTCTTCAAACTGATAAAATTTCTCTAAAGGTGTAATGAGATGCATATTGTATTTCAATGAGAAATAAATATACTAAATGTTTTGTTCTTTCTTAAAAATGAGCGTGTCAATTGCTGTGCCAGTTCTTTCAACCGCTTTACTTCTTTTCTTTTGTTAATCTTCCAGTATTTTCAAACTAAGTACTGATGCTTATACAGTTAAGTTTTAATCTTGATATGCATCAAACAAAATACAGCAAAACTTAAACTTTCAGTAATAATTGAAAGTATTGGATAACGATAGCACAACTTTTTCATAAGTATTCTTCTATTTAAGCATAAAGACCAGCTAACATGATTTCATAAAATAAGTTTCAATTTTGTTTGAAAGTTTTGAATGTTTAACACAGATAAACGATACGATTAAAAAATTTAAATACACTAACATGAAATACAACGTATTAACGAACACAATTAAAAAAATTAAAACAATGAGTAAAAAGACAATTTTATTAGCAGCAACGTTATTTATTGGTTTCGCTTCTTTTGCCAATGATAACTCAGTAAAAGAACCGGAAAGCACGGTGACAACAACAGAAGCAACTACAACGGACGGTACAGATGAAGAGTACTACTACGAAAGAAGATTTTCTGCGATTACGGAAATCGGAACGGTATTTGCCTACGGAAAACCATATTTTAATGTTTATCAGGTGGTAGGCGTTAGAGTTAATCCGTATTTCTTTGTCGGACAAGGCGTGGGCTTGCAGGTATCCAACAACAAGCTGTTACAGTTACAGGCTACGGCAGACTTCCGTGCGTATGTGCTTGACAGAAAAATAACACCGATGTTTACGGTACAGGCGGGCGTAAACAAAGTGAGTAATGCGCCGGTAGATGAAAAGAGACAACTGGGTGATTTGCAATTCACGATGAATGCCGGTACCGGTATCCTGGTGAAAGCAAGAGAAAATGCTTCTTTTACCGTTAATGGCGGCTACACCATTTTCACGGATTTCAAAAACAACGTACACGGTGGTTTTGTGAAAGTGGGTTATGTTTTTTAGCACCAATTTGTCATTCCGTTCCGATTATTCGGAAGAAGTGAGGAAACTAAAAAGCGATGCCAGAGAGGACATCGCTTTTTTTTATTTTCAAAGATGTTTATTAGGGGTTAATTTTCCCAGATAACTGTATTTGCATCCGCATACCATTTTTCGTAATGCGGCGTTTTTTCTTTTTCTAAAATGTTGCGTTTTACTTTCATGGTAGGCGTCAGTAAATTATTGTCTACCGTCCACTCGTCGCGCATCACAATCATTTTTTTCATTTTTTCGTGTTTGTCCAAAGACTGGTTAATTTCGTTCATGGTTTCTTCCAGACTCTTGCAAATCGCTTCCTTCTCTTCATTTTTTCCATCCGCAGACAACACCACCAATGCCATCGTTTGCGGCAGGTTGGCACCCACTACACATACTTGTTCTATAAAGGTATTTTTCGATAATTCCAGTTCTATCGGTGCCGGTGCTACGTATTTTCCTTTGTCTGTTTTGAAAATATCTTTTATACGCCCGGTGATTTTTAAGAAATCCTGTGCATCAATTTCTCCCTGATCGCCGGTACAAAGGAACCCATCTTCTGTAATTGCTTCTTTTGTTTTTTCCGGTTCTTTGTAATATTCCAGCATGGTAGCTTCACTGCGCACCTGTATTTCACCTTCGTCAGATAAACGGATATCACAGTTAGGCATGGGTGTACCCACACTACCTGGTTTTCTGTTTTCTTTTCTGGTTAAATGAGAATACGCGCAATTCTCTGTCATGGCATAGGCTTCACAAATAATGAAATCCAGTTTTTCAAACCAGTTCATCGTAACAACCGGCATCGGAGCTGCACCGGTAAACATGTATTTGGCCTGTTCTAATCCTAAACCTTCTTTTATTTTCTTTTTGATAACACCGCTGATAACAGGAATTTTCAATAAGATGGATAAACGTGACTGCGGCATTTTGGATAAAATTCCCATCTGGAATTTCGTCCAGATGCGTGGCACCGCAAGGAATACCGTCGGTTTGGTGTCTTTTAAGTTGGCAGGAAAAGAATCCAGCGATTCTGCAAAAGAAATAGTAGCACCGCAATACAAGCCGCCCATTTCTACCAGCATACGCTCCGCAATATGCGATAAGGGCAGGTAAGAGAAGAAGCGTTCCGTCTCTTTTAAGTCTTTCATTTCCGATAAGGCCCAGCAGGCTGCATACGAAAAGGCGTTCATACTATGTACCACACCTTTCGGCAAACCGGTAGTTCCGGAAGTATAAATAATGGTCAGGATATCTGTAAGATTTCCTTTATAATTTTCTGAATATGGTGCTGTTTTTGCAATGATATCATCCCAGTTTTCATAACCTTCTTCTGTCCAGAACGGAAACGAAATACCTTTTACATTATCCGGCAAACCGGAACGCTGTTTGCTCCAGTCGTCTAATTTTCCGATGAAAGCCACTTTTGCTTCACAGTGCTCTAAACAATAGCGAATCAAATCTGCAGGAATAGTCGGATATAAAGGAACCGACACGTGACCCGCCATCATAATGGCTAAATCACTCATTATCCAGTGTGCGCAATTTTTAGAAATAATGGCAATCTTGCTCTGCGGAGGCAAATTGAGCGAGCGTAAATAGGCGGCCATTCTGCGGATTTCATCATCCG
>JADLAJ010000185.1 GCA_020848255.1 Chitinophagales bacterium | reverse complement strand
ATCAGAATTATGAAAGAAACCGGAGGACATGGCGTAAAACTGGAAGGCGGAAAAGAGGTTGGTGAGTCTATCATCCGAATATTGACTGCCGGCATTCCGGTGATGGGACATTTAGGTTTAACACCGCAATCTATTTATAAATTTGGCACCTACACGGTTCGTGCAAAAGAAGAAGAAGAAGCGGAACGTTTAATGGAAGATGCCAAATATCTGGAAAGCATAGGCTGTTTTGCGCTGGTGCTGGAAAAAATTCCGGCTACTTTAGCTAAAAAAGTTTCTGAAAGTATTTCTATACCTGTAATTGGCATCGGTGCCGGATCTCATGTAGACGGACAAGTTTTAGTGACACATGATATGCTGGGTATCACGCACGAATTCAAACCACGTTTTTTGCGTCAGTATCTGCATTTATATGATGATATAAAGAAAGCAACACAGCAATATATTGCCGACATAAAAAGCAAGGATTTCCCGAACGAGAAAGAGCAGTATTAATACCAAAAAGAAAATTTGAAATCCCAGTTCATGGTGGCGGTGCGCAAATCCACGTTATCCAAGGTTGCAAAATATTTTTCGCTGGTGATGATTTGTTTCGCGTTAACCATTCTGGGTTTCTCTGCCACATAATTTTTATACGCAGCGGATAATACTAATTCCGGAACATGTTTTTGTACGGATGAAATTTCCATCGGGCTTAGATAAGCATATACATAACATAAATAACAAGGGATTCTTACTGCTATTGCTTTTTTGCTGGTATTATCCAGCTCAAATGTGCTTTTCCATATAATGATATTTCTGTTCATGGACGGAACATACACTGTTTTTTCTTTAGTTACCTTATGATTCAGGCTTACACCTTCGTTACTGTACAATTGCACGGCAGATACAGTTGAACTAAAGGCAATAAAAATGGAGAGAAAAAGGGTTAATTTTTTCATTTCAGGACTTTAATGTAAGAGTAAAATTACACAGAAAGGGTTGCAAAGCAACAGAAAATTGAAAAATTAGCCCTTTAAGACTGATTATCAGCCTGAAAATACCTATAAATTGTTACTTATAATTATGCTCATTTGTCTGGCTTGTTGGACAACCATAAAATGGCCTGCACCTCCTATGCTGTAATCCGGTTTAACAAATCGGCATGGTAAAATTTTATCTTTTGTTCCGTGGATATGAATAAGATTATCGGGAATAAACTCATTTTCCCAGTGTACAATTTTACCCATTGCCCATTTTAAAAAATACGGATTTGTTTCTGTAATAATTTTATTCAAGAGTTCCTTTTCTTCATTTGATGAAACACCGAATAAGAAATTATTAATTGATTTAATTTTTTGCAGAAAAACAACAGGCATGATTTTATGTGCATTTATTTTTCCTGCGAATCTATAATACAATGGGATTTCAAATTTAGTCTTCGCAGAAGAAATCAGAATTACTTTTTCTGTTTGAATAATTTTTGCAACTTCTACAGCTATCATGCCACCAAATGAAACACCTATTAGAATCGGATTTTTTTCATTTATTTGTTCCGATAATCTTAATGCAAAATTTTCTATACTTTCATTATTCTGAGGCAAGTTCCAATTAATAAAAACAGGATTACAGAAAGATAAATCTAAATACCTAAATACTCGTTCATCTGCACCAAGACCACTGAAGAAATAAACGTTTTTCATTTTAATAAATTGAACAGATAGCTTCGTTCCTCGCTATGACGAAAAATCAATACGCTCTTACATTCTTACCTTCCATGTAATTGATAAAGGCATTCAATGCTACGCGATTACCGCCGGGCGTTGGATAGTCGCCGGTAAAATACCAGTCGCCTAAGTTATTCGGACAAGCAATATGCAAATTTTCAATCGTTTGATAAATCACCTGCACATCTGAAAAAATATGATTCGGTTTTACGATATCGGCAATCTTTGCAGAGATTTCTTCCGGGCTAAAAGGAGCATATACTTGTTTTACCAGATTCTGAACTTCATGCAATGGTTTCTGAATTTCTTCTTTGCAGTCTTTATACAGCTGCTCTAAAACAGCATATTCATTTCTGTCTTTCCACAACTGTACGGCAGCCTGAAAAGCCACAAAGCTGCCCATTTTACTCATATCTATACCGTAGCAATCCGGATAGCGGATTTGCGGTGCAGAAGAAACAACGATAATTTTTTTCGGCTGCAATCTGTCGAGCATCGTCAGAATACTTTCCTTCAATGTAGTACCACGCACAATAGAATCATCCAGTACGACCAGCGTATCCTGATTATTTCTCACCAGCCCGTATGTCACATCATATACATGTTGTACCAAATCATTACGCGAAGAATCATCCGTAATAAACGTACGCATTTTCACGTCTTTAATCGCAATTTTTTCTACGCGCGGCATCACCGAAAGCTGCTCATGCAATTCCTCCGTTGTCTTTATTTCGCCGGCATTAAAGGCATTTAATTTCCGTTGTATATGCTGCTTCTGAATTTCTTCTGTCATGCCGATAAACGCCACTTCGGCAGTATTTGGAATGTAAGAAAAAACGGTATTCTCCACATCGTGTTTTACAGCATCTAAAATAGTAGGCACCAGTAAACGTCCCAGCATTTTTCGTTCCTGATATATTTCAAAATCACTGCCCCGTGAAAAATAAATACGCTCAAAACTGCAGGCTTTTCTTTCCAATGGTATTGTACATTCCACTTCGCCTACACTACCATCTTTTTTGATAATTAAGGCATAGCCAGGCTTTATTTCCTGCACTTTACTTCTGTGTACATTAAAAGCTGTCTGAATAGCCGGGCGCTCGGAAGCCACCACTACCACTTCATCATCTTTGTAAAAATAGGCCGGACGAATACCACTCGGATCGCGCATCACAAAAGCATCACCATGACCAATCATTCCTGCCATCGCATAGCCTCCGTCAAAATCTTCCGCAGAGTTTTTCAGGATTTCCGTCACATTGATACTGTGTTCTATCAGCGGTGTTATCTCGTAATTTGACAAACCGGAAGGTTTGAATTTTTTAAATAATTTTTGATTTTCTACGTCCAGAAAATGTCCAATTTTTTCCAGCACGGTCATGGTATCCGACATTTCGCGTGGGAACTGCCCTAAGTCCACCAGTTTATCGAACAACTCATCTACGTTCGTCATGTTGAAATTACCTGCAACAATCAGGGTTCTGGTTTTCCAGTTGTTAGCGCGAATACGCGGGTGACAGTTGCTCATGTCGTTGCCGCCATGCGTACCATAGCGCAAGTGTCCCAGCAACAATTCACCCATAAACGGATAGTGATTCTTCACGTAATCCATATCCTGCAACTGCTCTTTTTCTTTATCGGAAAGATTTGCAAATGGTTTGAATATTTTATCAAAAATGGCCT
>JADLAJ010000184.1 GCA_020848255.1 Chitinophagales bacterium | reverse complement strand
TTGTTTTAGCGTTTTCCGCTTGCAAACTCTTTTCATCACGCACTGCCTGGCGCTGTTCTTCTTTCAGCTGTAAACGGTATTCATTGTAATTCCCTAAGAAGTCGCGCACTTTTCCATTCCCTTCAAATACAAACAAATGCTCCGTCAGTTTATCTAAGAAATAACGGTCGTGGCTCACAATCACCAGACAGCCTTTAAAATCCATCAGGAAATCTTCCAATACCTGTAATGTCAGAATATCCAAATCATTTGTTGGCTCATCGAGAATCAGGAAGTTCGGATTCTTCATCAGAATCGTCAGCAAATACAGACGTCTGCGCTCACCACCACTCAGTGTGGAAACCAGATTGTATTGCTGCGAAGGTGTAAATAAAAAACGTTCAAGCACCTGTGAAGCCGACAAAGTCCCCTTGCCTACCGGCAAAAACTCCGCGATCTCTTTGATGACGTCAATCACGCGTTTATCTTCTTTCAGCTGCAACCCTTTCTGGTTGTAATAACCAAACGCCACCGTTTCACCCAGTACCACATTACCGCTGTCGAATTTCTCCGTACCGATGACAATATTCAATAAGGTAGATTTTCCGCTGCCATTTCTGCCCACGATTCCGACGCGCTCGCCACGCTGAAACTTATGCGAAAACTTATCGAGTAATACATTTTCTCCATACGCTTTATGGATATTGTGCAACTCCAGAATCTTGCCGCCCAAACGCTGCATTTTCACTTCTATCTCTACTTTCTTATCTTCAATTTTTGCAGTCGCAGCCGCTTTTACATTTTCAAAATTATCTACCCGCGATTGCGCTTTCGTCGTCCGCGCTTTCGGTTGCCGGCGCATCCACTCCAGTTCTTTACGGAAAGTATTCTGTGCTTTCTCCACGTTTACGCGCTGGTTTTCTTCCCGCAATTCCTTATTCTCTAAATATTTGGAATAATTGCCTTTGTGCTTGTACAAAATACCGTTATCTATTTCCAGTATCTCGTTACAGATATTTTCCAGGAAATAACGGTCGTGCGTAATCATCAGCAGCGTAATGTTATTCTTCGACAGGTATTCTTCCAGCCATTCAATCATATCCATGTCTAAGTGGTTGGTCGGCTCATCCAGAATAAAAATATCGGGTCTGTCCAATAGTAAAATAGCCAGCGCCAGACGTTTCTTTTGTCCGCCCGACATCGTTCCTACCTTCTGGTCAAAATCAAAAATCAGGAATTTGGATAAAATCAGTTTCACCTGTTGTTCATAGTCCCAGGCTTCCAGTTCATCCATCTTGTTCATCGCGTTCTGCAAATCACCGTGACCATCCAGTGCCTGTTCATACTCCAGACTCGCCATCAGAATCGGATTATCCGCATGCATAATCGTTTGATAAACGGTTTTGTTATCATCAAAATCAGGTTCCTGAACTAAAAACCCCGCTTTTATATCCTTGTGAAACTTAAAATCACCGCTTTCCGGCGGCTCCAGCCCCTGTAAAATCTTGATTAAAGAAGACTTTCCCGTACCGTTTTTAGCTATTAAAGCTACTTTCTGCCCTTTGTCTATAAAAAAAGTAATGTTTTCAAATAAGAGTTTATCGCCGTAATATTTAGAAAGACCGTTGACTGTTAAATAGTTCATGCTGCAAAAATACACTTACTACCTAAATTTATTTTAAATTTATTGAGTGAGTCGTTTTACTAAATTGATACCAGTGGTCCTCTTTTGTATGTGTTGCCTGTTTACCCATGCAGCCCCTAAGCTATATTCCTTTACTACTTCCAAAAGCAAAGTCAGCTTTCCGTTTAAAGTGTTCAATAATATCCTGATTGTGGATGTTAGAGTCAACAAAACTAAAACACTGAAGTTTATTTTTGATTCCGGCTGCAAAAGCACCATTATCATTCATCCAAAATGGCTGGATTCCTTTGATATTCCGTATAAGCAGAAAGTCTTTTTTTCCGGTTTAGGATTCAAGGATTCCATTGAAACCATGAAGGTGGATGACGGAACCCTGGAGCTCGGACAACTAAAGGGCGAACATATCCCCATTTTTATTTTGAGTAAAGACTCCCTGAACCTTGACCATTATCTGGGAACGGATGTAGACGGAATTTTCGGGGCTGAAATTTTTGAAAAATATTATGTGCGTGTCAATTATAAAACGAAACTGATTGAACTGTACAATCAGCGTCCGGACAAAAAACTAAAGAACAGTTACCAAAAAATGGCGGTGCAGATGCGCAAAAGTAAAGGCTATTTGTCCTGCATGATTCTGAATAATAAAAATGAACTCTTTATGTCAGAATTGCTGCTGGATACAGGCTCTAATATTCCGGTCATTATTAAAAACAAAGAACCGGCTGATTTACATCTGGATAAATATATTAACGCGGAAATCGGGGAAGGTTTATCCGGTGCTTTGTATTCAAAAGTGAGCAGAATTAAACGCATATTTATTGACACGCTGAAACTGGACAGCGTTATTGTGGCGTTTAACGAAACGCCTATCACCTTTAAAGACCTGGATGAAAATACGCTCGACGGAAATATCGGCAATGATATCCTGAACCGTCTAGATATGTATTTTGCCTATCCTGAAAATGCTATTTACTTCAAACCCACTCAGCGCATAAAAGAACCTTTTGATTTTAATATTTCCAATATTATTTTGCTGGAGAACAAATCTAAAAACAATGGCTTTATCATAAAGAGCATCGCCGGTGATTCTCCGCCTTTGTTGGCAGGCTTGCTGAAAGGCGATGAAATCATAAAGATAGACCGTTATAAATGCAGCGATATCAATATTGAAGATGCCCTCTTACTCCTGAATAAACGTATCGGCAAAAAAATCACCATACAGTATCAGCGAAACAATGTCATTTCAAAAGTTACGTATAAACTGGTGAGTATAATTTAAGCGTCAGAATCAGGAAAAATATTCAACTACAAATCACTGAAACCTCACCCGACTGCATCTACGATGCAGCCACCCTCTCCATTTGGAGAGGGATGTCAAACAAAGTTTGACAGGGTGAGGTAATACAAAGCAAATAAATTCGTAAATTGTAATTCATAAAATTCAATCTAAAATTAAAAAACTATGCAAGCCATCTATTTAGTAAAAAACGGAAAAACAAAAGAAGCCTTTGAATTCAGAGATATACAAATCACCGAACCAAAAGACGATGAAGTCGGCGTCATCGTCGAAGCCTCCGGCATCAACTTCGCCGATGTAGTGGCACGTCTGGGACAATACCAGGACTGCCCGCCACTGCCCACCGTGGTCGGCTATGAAGCGGTTGGCCGCGTGGAGAAAGTAGGAAAAGACATCAAAACCGTACAGAAAGGCGATCGCGTATTAGTGTTCACCCGTTTCGGCGGCTACAGCCAGTACGTGCTGCAAAAAGAAAACGCCATTGCCAAAATCAGTGAAGAAATGGATGCCGGCAAAGCATTGGCACTGGCTACGCAATACAGCACTGCTTACTATGCAAGCTATGTTTCCACCAATATATTTCCCGGCGAGACCGTCTTGGTTCACTCCGGTGCCGGCGGTGTGGGCACTGCGTTGATACAGTTGTGCAAACTGAAAGGTGCAAAAATATACACCACGGCGGGCAGCGAAAACAAACTCGAATACTGCCGCAAACAAGGCGCTGATGTGGTGATTAATTATGTAAAAGATGATTTCTCACAAGTCATCAAAGAGCCCATTGATGTTGCCTTTGATGCAGTTGGTGCGGAAAATTTCCGCAAGAGCTATAAACTGCTCAACCGCGGCGGACGTATCGTTGGCTATGGTGCTTCCTCTATGACCGATGCGCACAATGTATTTTCCAAAGCAAAAATGGGACTCGCCTTCGGACTCTACCATCCCGCGCAATTGCTGATGGAAAGCCGTGCCATGATAGGCGTGAATATGCTGCGCATTGCCGACTACAAACCGGACACGCTGAAGCATTGCATGGAAAGTGTGATACAATTGCTGCACGAAGGAAAGATCGATCCGCATGTTGGAAAAATGTATGCCGCCAAAGACATCTACCAGGCACACGACGATCTGGAATCCCGCAAAACCATTGGAAAGATTGGGATTGT
>JADLAJ010000183.1 GCA_020848255.1 Chitinophagales bacterium | reverse complement strand
TGTGCCTCTTTTTTTTATTTTTGAGCATGGATATTTTTGAACGCACCGAATTACTCTTAAAAGAAGCTAATGAAACCAGTATTTCTTCTGCCGAGGAACTGGAAAAATTTCGCATTCGTTTTTTAGGAACTAAGAATGTGCTGAAAGATATTTTTGCAGAAATAAAGACAGTCCCGAACGAACGCAAAAAAGAATTCGGGCAGCTGGTGAATAATGTAAAGCAAACGGCCGAAGAAAAATTTACAGCACTTCAGCAAAAATTCCAGAACAATACTGTCGGAAATGATGCCGATATTGATTTGACATTGCCGGGTGATGTAGTGACCATCGGAGCAAGACATCCGATTCAAATCGTAAAAAATAAGATTGTCGATATTTTCAAACGACTTGGGTTTGCTGTAGAAGAAGACAGGGAAATTGAAGATGACTGGCACAATTTTACGGCCTTGAATATGCCGGAAGATCATCCTGCGCGCGATATGCAGGATACGTTTTTCATCAACGTAAATCCTGATGTGGTGTTGCGTACGCATACGTCTTCCGTACAGGTGCGTGTGATGGAAAACCAAAAACCACCGATTCGTATTTTATCGCCGGGAAGAGTGTTCAGAAATGAAACGATTTCTGCGCGTTCGCATTGCTTCTTCCATCAGGTAGAGGGCTTATATATTGATGAAGATGTTTCGTTTGCGGATTTATTGCAAACGCTGGATTTCTTTGTCAAAGAATTATTCGGACAAGATATAAAAATAAAAGTGCGACCGTCTTATTTTCCGTTTACAGAGCCGAGTGCGGAAGTGGATGTAACCTGTTTTATCTGTGGAGGTAAAGGTTGTAATGTATGTAAATATTCAGGTTGGGTAGAAATTTTAGGTTGCGGCATGGTAGACCCGAAAGTGCTCGAAAACTGCAATATCGATTCCAAAAAGTATTCAGGCTTTGCCTTCGGTATGGGTGTTGAACGTATTACGATGCTGAAATACCAGATAAAAGATATTCGCTTGTTGTCTGAAAATGATACGCGTTTTTTAGAGCAATTTAAAGCTGCGCGATAATAAGGTTTTACAAACTAAAACTCTCCCCGCAGCTACAAGTACGAGATGCGTTCGGATTATTGAAGTAAAATCCTTTTCCATCCAAGCCTTCAGAAAAATCCAGTTCCGTTCCTAATAAGTATAAAATACTCTTCGGGTCAACGACTAATTTAATGCCTTTGTCTTCGAAGACTTCATCGTTAGATTGTGTTTGGTCGTCAAATTTCATATTATACGCCAGGCCGCTGCAGCCACCGCTCGTTACAGAAACACGCACAAAATGATTGGCTGAAAGATTATCTTCTTTCCACATGTTCAACACACGTTCTTTTGCTTTTTCTGAGATAAATATCATGGTCTAGTTGTAAGTCGTGAGTAATAAGTCGTAAGTATCAATTGTAATTTATAACAAATAAATTCAAAATAAGGTTCAATTACGAAATCATCTCAAACTTAGTGTAAGGCACCAGCGCTTTTGGTATTCTAATACCATTTTCCGTTTGATGGTTTTCCAGTAAACTGGCCACAATTCTTGGCAATGCCAATGCGCTGCCGTTTAAGGTATGTGCCAGTGTCTTTTTATTTTCCGCATCTTTGGTACGTAATTTTAAACGGTTTGCCTGAAACGTTTCAAAATTAGAAACAGAACTCACTTCCAACCAGCGTTCCTGTGCTGCAGAGTAGACCTCAAAGTCATAAGTTAATGCTGAAGTAAAGGACATATCACCACCACACAAGCGCAAGATTCGGTAAGGCAATTCCAGCGCTTTCAATAAGCCTTCAACATGATTCAGCATTTCGTCTAAAGCAGCATACGAATTTTCCGGTTTTTCGATGCGTACAATCTCCACTTTGTCGAACTGGTGCAAGCGGTTCAGCCCGCGCACATCTTTGCCGTAACTGCCTGCCTCGCGGCGAAAACAAGGTGTGTAACCAGTGTTTTTTATCGGCAGATTTCTTTCGTCAATAATTTCATCTCTGTAAATGTTAGTAATCGGAACTTCAGCCGTTGGAATCAAATATAAATTATCAGTGGCATCGTGATACATTTGTCCGTCTTTATCTGGTAAATTTCCAGTAGCGTAAGCAGAATCTTCGTTTACCATGTGCGGCACCTGCACTTCCTGATAACCAGATTCAATTGCTTTGTCTAAAAAGAAAGTAATTAACGCACGTTGTAACGCAGCACCTTTTCCTTTATATACAGGAAAGCCTGCACCGGTAATTTTATTACCTAATTCAAAATCAATTAAATCGTATTTCTTTGCTAAATCCCAGTGAGGAACGGCACCGGGGTGCAACTTTGGAAATTCTGTAACCGAAAATGTCACTTCGTTTTCTTCCGGTGTTTTTCCTTTTGGAACAAGGGCGTTCGGGAAATTCGGTAACTGAACCAATAAATTAAATTGCTTTGTTTCCAATTCAGCCAGTTCCAGCTCCAGCTTGTCTGCATTTTCTTTTATGTCAGCAATTTTTAATTTTAAATGCTCGGCTTCTTCTTTTTTACCGTCTTTCATTAATCCGCCAATTTCTTTGGATAAAGAATTACGTTGTGATAAAAAATCATCCAGATAAGATTTTACTAATTTTCGTTTGTCATCCAGCGTAATAATTTCATCCACAAAATGAATGTCTTTAAAGTTTTTGTGTGCTAAACGTTCTTTCGCAAACTGGGTGTCTTTTCGTAATTGGTCTAAAGTGAGCATTTTTTTTAAATTGTTTTGCAAAGATAAGTTTTAACCAACAGTGAAGCGCGGATAGGCCCCATAAATCGACGTTTTTTCAAAAAAAAGTAACACAAATAGTGTGATTTTCATAAAAAAGGTGTTAATTTGCAGTATCAATCAATACAGCCTCGCGTTTTATTGACCAATCACAAACGAATTTCAGAATCCACTTTTCATGTCTTTCAATTTCCAACTTAACTAGTTTGACGTATGTACGATATTTCCATTTTAACAGAAATGTTATTACCCGAATTAAAAGAAATAGCTGAAAAGACTGGAGTGCCGAAAGCAAAAATCAGCAAATCCAAGAAGCCCGAACTAATAGAACTTATCCTCAAAAAACAAGATATGCAAGAAGAGTCTAAAGATGAAGAAGTAGTAGTAAAGACTGAAGCTACAGAAGAAAATACCCCTAAAGAAAAAAAGGAACGTGTGCGCATTCCGCGCAAAGTGGCAGAAAAAGTAACGCCGGTAAAAAAGGCAAAAGAAAATCCTTTTTCTGATAGAAATGCAATGAATGCTGAGTTCGCAAAAGAAGAAATGGTGTCCATCCCGGAAAAAACGGTGTATCAGCCTAAACAACATGAGAAAATTCAACAGGAAGAAATTGTAGCTGAAAAACAGGAAAAACAGGATAAACCCGAAAGACAAGAGCGACAAGTTTTTAAAAAAGAAATACCACAGGAAAAAAGTGCAAACGTAGCGGACGAATCAGAGGATTATCCGGTACAAGAAGAACGAAGAGTAGATTTTAATATTGATTTAGATGGAGTTATTTTAGGTGAAGGAGTTTTGGAAATTATTCCGGAAGGTTATGGTTTCCTGCGTTCTTCAGATTATAATTATCTGTCTTCACCGGATGACGTGTATGTGTCTCCGTCTCAGATTAAATTAATAGGATTAAAAACAGGTGATACCATTGTTGGTAATATCCGCCCTCCGAAAGAAGGAGAAAAGTATTTTGCTTTGCTGCGCGTTGAATCTATCAATGGAAAATCACCGCAGGAAATCAGAGACAGAATTCCGTTTGATTATCTGACACCTTTATTTCCATCAGAAAAACTGGATTTATTTAATGAAGCAAATAACTATTCTACCAGAATCGTTGATTTGTTTACCCCAATTGGAAAAGGGCAACGTGGTATGATTGTGGCTCAGCCTAAGACGGGTAAAACCATGTTGTTAAAAGATATTGCAAATTCTATCGCAAAAAACCATCCCGAAGTTTACCTGATTATTTTATTGATAGATGAACGCCCTGAAGAGGTAACGGACATGCAGCGCAGCGTAAATGCAGAAGTGGTGGCATCTACCTTTGATGAGCCGGCTGACCGTCACGTAAAAGTGGCCAGCATCGTACTGCAAAAGGCTAAACGTCTGGTAGAATGCGGTCACGATGTGGTGATTTTACTCGATTCCATCACCCGTTTGGCGCGTGCGTACAATACGGTTGCTCCTTCATCTGGAAAAGTATTGTCCGGCGGTGTGGAGGCAAATGCATTACACAAACCAAAACAATTCTTTGGTGCTGCCAGAAATATCGAAAATGGTGGTTCTTTGACGATCATCGCTACCGCATTGACGGAAACAGGTTCTAAAATGGACGAGGTAATTTTCGAGGAATTCAAAGGAACCGGTAACATGGAGCTGCAACTGGAAAGAAAACTGTCTAATCGCCGTATTTTCCCTGCTATCGACGTAGTTTCGTCTTCTACAAGAAGGGATGATTTATTGCTGGATAAAGATACTTTGCAGAAAATGTGGGTGTTACGTAACCATTTGGCAGATATGAACTCGGAAGAATCGATGAAATTCCTGTTGCAACAGATGAAAGGAACCCGCAGCAATGAAGAGTTTTTGATGACGATGAACCGATAATAATGATTTGAAAATGAAATGATTTGAAAATTTGAAAATGAGATTTTTAGAGTTTCAATCTTTCTAAATGGTTAAATCATTGATTTTCTATAGAAAAAAAGCATTTTCAAATTGTTTAATTTTCAAATTTTCAAATAAAATAGTATCTTCGCAGTCCAAAAATTTGAGAATAGAATTATTTTCAAATTTTCAAATTTTCAAATTTTCAAATAAATAAGATGAAAAGAACGTTTCAACCATCGGTAAGAAAAAGAAAGAACAAGCATGGTTTCCGTGAGCGTATGGCAACCAAAGGTGGTCGTGCGGTATTAAACGCGCGTCGTGCTAAAGGAAGAAAAAAATTATCAATTTCTGACGAAAGAAAAGGAAAATAATAGCTGGAAC
>JADLAJ010000182.1 GCA_020848255.1 Chitinophagales bacterium | reverse complement strand
TCCGCTAAAAAGGGACGTGCCATGCTCACCATATCCGCGCAGCCATCCGCCAGTACCTGCTCTGCCACATCCGGCATATTGATACGGTTAGAGGTACACAATGGTATCGACACTTCTGATTTCAGCTTTTGCGTCACCCAGGCAAAACCCGCACGCGGCACAGAGGTTGCAATCGTTGGTATTCGAGCCTCATGCCATCCAATACCTGTATTTATTATTGTGGCACCGGCTTTTTCAATTTCTTTAGCCAGCTGCACTACTTCTTCCCAGGTGCTGCCGTCTTCAATTAAATCCAGCATAGACAGACGATAGATAATGATAAAATCTTTACCTACTTTCTCGCGTGCCTGACGAATAATTTCTATCGGAAATTTGATTCTGTTTTCATAACTGCCGCCATATTCGTCAGTCCGGTGATTGGTATGTTTTACTATAAACTGATTAATGAGGTAACCTTCCGAGCCCATAATTTCCACGCCGTCGTAGCCGGCTTCTCTTGCTAATGCTGCACTGTCGGCAAAATCGCTGATGGTTCTGCGAACGCCCCAAGTGGTTAAAGCACGCGGTTTAAACGGATTGATAGGTGCCTGTATACGAGATGGTGCCACACTCAACGGATGATAGGCATAACGGCCTGCATGCAAAATCTGCAACGCAATCTTTCCGCCTTCACTGTGGACGGCATCCGTTACGATCTTATGCTTTTTTACATGTCCGTGATTGGTCATTCTGCCTGCAAACGGTTTCAGCCAGCCTTCCCAATTGGGCGCAAACCCGCCGGTAACAATTAGGCCGGCATCGCCTTTGGCGCGTTCTGCATAAAAGGCGGCCAATTTTTCAAAGCCGTTTTTTTCTTCTTCCAGATTGGTGTGCATGGAACCCATCAGCACACGGTTTTTTAATTTGGTAAACCCTAAATCCAGTTCTGACAATAAATGCGGATATTTGTTTGAAGACATTTGTATTTTTGTTTTATGTGATATATTTATTCTCTTTAATGGTGCACATAGAATATCCAGTTAATATTTTCTTTATTATAGTGGATATTTCAGGAAAGATAATAATTTTATTTCAATGCGTGCATTGATTTTTTCACGCAAAGACGTAAAGAATGCAAATTTTTAATTCGACAGATTATGATACTTATAATAAACAACCTAAAGCAAGCAATGGAACGGTATTATTCATTGTTATTAAATATTGATGACGCCAGTTTTTCACTAAAACCTACACCTGATAAATGGAGTAAGAAAGAAGAATTAGGTCACCTTATTGATTCCGCACAAAATAATATTCAGCGATTTATCAGAGTACAATATGACGCGAATGTACACATACGTTACAACTCAGACAACTGGGTTGCGTTGAATGATTATCAAACCAGAGATACTAAAGAGCTGATTGAATTGTGGTATTTGCTAAACAAACAAATCATTGCCATTCTTGAAAAGATGCCGCAGGAAAAATGGGAAACACAGATGAGTTTTGACGTGAATCCTTCTGTAAAAAATACGACCTCATATATTGCGGAAGACTATGTAAAACATATGACACATCATTTGGAAAGTATTACTTCAATATAAAATGCAGAACGAACTCAACATAGCACTTATACAAGCTGATTTAATCTGGAAAGATAAAAAGGTAAATCTTGCAAATATCTCAGAACTTATTAGTTCTATAAATGAAGCGGTTGATGTTATCGTTTTACCGGAAATGTTTACCACTGCGTTTTGTGTGGATGATATGGAGTTGGCTGAAGAGATGGATGGTATGACTGTTCAATGGATGCAGGGAATAGCAAAAAAAACAAATGCAGCCATTTGTGGCAGTATCTTATTCAAAGAAAAGGAACATTACTATAACCGATTTTTGTTTGTTGAGCCCAACAGAGCAATTCACCATTACGACAAACATCATCTGTTCAGTCTGGTGGGCGAAGAAAAGAATCTGACAAAAGGAACAACAAAAATGCTGATTGATTACAAAGGCTGGAAACTACAGCCGTTTATCTGTTATGATATCCGTTTCCCGGCATGGTGCCAGAATGATGACAACGCGGATATTCAACTCTATGTGGCCAACTGGCCGGCAAAGCGTATTCACCACTGGAAACTGCTGCTGCAGGCGCGGGCTACGGAAAACCAATGCTATGTAGTGGGCGTAAACAGAACCGGCGATGATTTTTACGGCAATGCCCACAACGGACAAAGTGCCGTTATTGATTATACAGGCATAGAAATATGCTCATCGGGCGACAAAAATGGCATAGAACTTGTTAAACTCTCTAAAGAAAATCTGGTAAAACACAAAGAACGCTATCCTTTCTGGAAAGACCGATGAATTAGCAGAAAGTCGTGAGGGATAAGTCGTAAGTAACATTTATATTTGCATGTGGAAAATACAGTACTTGATATAGAATATGATGAGGCGGAGTGGATCAATGTGTTGTCTGTTTTAGAACAACGCTTTGGTAAAAAACCGGATTTGCAAACGATCATCTTTCTGGTGGGTCACCGCGAATTAGGAAAACATCAGGTGAAGTTCACCAAAGAGCAAAAACAGGATTTGATTCATGTGGGTGTTTGTACGCTTTTAAGCAAAGCAAATTATTACACGTTTTTAGATTTCGATCAGGACGGGTGGCCGCACTTTGAATACAACAGAGAACAACCTAAACTGGATACTACCCAGCAGGAGAAATTATTAAAGAAAATGATTGTTGAATACTTTAAAGAACTTTAAATTTCTGATTATGCAAAAAATTGTTTTAAGCTTCTTCATTGCATTTTTAAGTATCGCTGCGCAGGCAGGCAATGGAGAAAATTCTAAATCTATAAAAGAACCAATTACAAAAAAAATGGACACATCAACTTATGTTTTAATCAGCACGGAATACGGAGATATTAAAATCCGTTTGTACGACGAAACACCTTTACACAAAGCAAATTTTATCAAACTGGCAAAAGAAGGATTTTTTGATTCTACTTTGTTCCACCGCGTTATTCCCACCTTTATGATTCAGGGTGGGGATCCTAATTCTAAAACGGCAGCTGCCGGACAACCTTTAGGAATGGGTAATGTTGGCTACAGAGTTCCTGCCGAATTCAATGCATCATTAATTCACAAACGCGGCGTACTGGCGGCGGCCCGTGACAATAATCCTGAAAAAGCATCATCCGGCTGTCAGTTTTATATTACGCAAGGAAAAAAATATTCCGACTTTGAATTAGACCAGATTTCACAATCAAGAGGCACTAAATTCACAGACGAACAAAGAACCATCTACAAAGAAATTGGCGGCACTCCGTTTTTAGATATGCAGTACACGGTATTTGGCGAAGTGGTTTCCGGCATAGAAGTAGTAGATAAAATTGCTACAGAACCGCGCGATGGCAATGACCGTCCTACTAAAGACATCAGAATGAAAATAAAAGTGGTAGAATAAATTAAATCTGCTTATCAATAAATAAGGTCCGGAATATTGTATTGTTCCGGACTTTTTTATTTAATTTTCCTTATGCAAAACGGATATCTTATTTCTACCAGAAAACTATTCGCCTATTATAAAAAGTTAGGCGATGATGCGATGGCACAAATTACGGAGGAGAAATTATTTTTTCAGCAGAATGAAGACTCCAATTCCATTGCTATTATTATGCAACACCTTGCAGGAAATATGTTATCGCGCTGGACAGATTTCCTTACTTCTGACGGTGAGAAAGAATGGCGCAACCGAGATGCAGAGTTTGAACCTGTCATAACAACAAAAGAAGAACTGATTGCTTTCTGGAATAAAGGCTGGCAATGTTTGTTTGATGCATTGGAACCATTGGCTGAAAATGATTTAAATACGCTTATTTATATTCGCAACGAAGGTCATACCGTGATGGAAGCGATTAACCGTCAGCTGGCAC
>JADLAJ010000181.1 GCA_020848255.1 Chitinophagales bacterium | reverse complement strand
GTATATTCTTTTACCGGCATGTTTGCAGATTCTACATTTATGTCCATTTTACTTATAGTTATTTGGAGTGGCTTTTTTTATGTGTATAAAAGAAAAGGATATTGGGATTGAGTTATAGCACTTTTCTCAAAAAGAAGGTGCCAAACGGAATTAAAGACAACAAAAAGGCATAAACGGCATTTTCAGTTGTCAGCAATTTTTTGCGTATCATCATTAGGATAATGACCATAAACGTCACGAACAATGCCCCGTGAATGGAGCCCGCGATACGAACAGCTAACGGCATATCTGCCATGTATTTCAGTGGCATTGCTATGAATAATAAAGCCAGATAACTATAGCCTTCGAGTTTTCCAATCGATAAAAAGCGCTTAGTCATTGATGTGTTGGTATCAGTCATGTTGTTTAGTCTGTTTAAGAAGAATTATTCTTTTACGGTAACGAAAATATCGCCGCAGTTGGCAACATTTTTAAAAGTTAGGATTCCCTGTATACTGTCGTGTGGTTGAATCACCCGGTTACTTAAATCCAGTAACTGGAAATCGTGCAGCATTTTTTTGTTGGCACTGAAAGCAAAGCCGAAATTCGCGGCACCTACAAATACGCCAAAAGGAAGCGGAACGTATAATTTACCGTCTTTCACCAGCGTTTTGGATTCACTCTTATTGGTAGGTTTTGGATAGACTACGCCTAAAGCAGAATACGCCCAGTAGGCACCCGGTTTCTGTTTGATGGTGTTGTAAAAATCAATTACCGGAATGGTGGAAATCGGTACTGTAGCACCGCAGGTAAATTGCAAATCATTTATGTTCAGCGGTAAATCCGTTTTGTTGACAATCTTGAATGCCACCAGACTTACATTTTTCTTGTTTTCTCTTCTGGCAAAGAAATAATCCTTCATGTTATACAAAACACCCTGACGAACAGAGTAACTGATTTTATTTTCTTCTCTGTAATTGATAAAAGGAATGGAGGACATACTTATTTTGCGATAAGGACGTGCGCAGCCTGAAATAATTATAATGGCGATGAAGAGATAGAGTGTACTGGTTCGCATAGCGAAGTATTTATGTAAATGTATAAAAAAAAGTTGACTAAACGGCAAACCTCGCAAAAGGGGACTCTTTGAATGGCTTTTCCCAGTTGGTTTCAAAATCTTTTTTGGTGGCTACTAAGTTGTTGAAGACAATAGAATCATCTTTTAACTTTCCGCTTTCCAGCATCTCGTTTAATTTGTCAAACGGGAAACTGCCAATAAGGTCATTGGTTATTTTGTAGCAAACCTTCATCCTGTCGAAGAAGTTCAGGTCGTACGCCTGCTCCAGTTCGCGGATGAGCTTTACAGAACTGTCAATCGAACATCCGCCAATATCACATTTGCTTTCGTCTGCCATCAATACCAAAAAGCGACGATAGTAAAGTGAACCATATCCGGCAACATCTTTTTGGTGAGACTGCCAGCGATCTACAAAATTCTCTAAAATATCACTGATTTCCCACACTTCTTCCTGTGTGAAGCTTCTGTTTGCCTGGTAAATCCAGACTCTGGCATTATCGGGTAATATGTGGTATGGTGTTAGCATGATGATGAACGATTTACAATGTACGATTAACGATTAGTTTTGATAGTTATTTTACGGAAATAATTGTCAATTGTTAATCGTACATCGTTAATTAATAACTATTTGCCTGCGCAACAAGTTCCGCGATGTCTAAAACTTTAACATCGTCTTGCTTATTTTCTCCTTTCACACCGTCGGTAATCATGGTGTTGCAGAACGGACAAGCCACTGCAATCACATCCGGATATACTTCTATCAGTTGTTCTGTACGTTCTACGTTAATACGTTTGTTGCCCGGCTCATCTTCTTTAAACATTTGTCCGCCGCCGGCACCACAACAAAGTCCGGTGGTTCTGCATTTATTGATTTCTATTAAATCAGCGTCCAGTGCTTCGATAACCGAGCGCGGAGCTTCATAAATTTCATTGGCTCTTCCTAAATAGCAGGAATCGTGATAGGTGATACGTTTTCCTTTGAAGGCGCCGCCTTCCACTTTCAGCTTTCCGTCGTTAATTAATCCCTGTAAATAGGTGGAGTGGTGCAACACTTCATAGTTGCCGCCCAGTGCCGGATATTCATTCTTGATGGTATTGAAACAATGCGGACAGGTAGTAATGATTTTTTTGACACCATAGGTATTCATGGTGGCAATGTTTTGCTGTGCCAGCATCTGGAAGACAAATTCATTGCCGGCACGTCTTGCCGGATCACCGGTACAAGCTTCTTCCGTACCCAGCACGGCGAAGTTGATGTTCAGCTGATTCAGGATTTTAGTAAAAGCGATAGTAACGCGTTGTGCTCTCTGGTCGAAACTGCCTGCACAACCTACCCAAAAGATGACGTCAGGTGTTTTGCCTTCGGCAACTAAATCTGACATTACAGGTACTTTATATTGCATGTTGTTTTAAGTTAAATGTTATTAGTTATAAGATATTCTACAATTCCTGTGTCCAGTTTAAACGGTCACTTGGTGAAAACTGCCAAGGTGCCTGATTGTTCTCCAGATTCGCAAAAATATTATTCCATTCTGTCGGAGAATCTGAAGCTTCCATGATTAAGTTTCTGCGCAGTTCAATAATGATACTTAAGGGAGAAATATTTACAGGACATTCTTCCACACAAGCATTGCAGGTTGTACACGCTCTTAATTCTTCGCCGGTAATGTAATCTCCTAATAAGGATTTATTATCTGCGAAATCAGGTCCGTGTTCTTTTTTGCCTTTTGAAATATCTTCCATGCGGTCGCGCGTGTCCATCATGATTTTTCGCGGAGATAATTTTTTGCCGGTTTGGTTTGCCGGACAAGCTGCTGTACAACGGCCGCATTCCGTACAAGTGTAAGCGTCTAGTAAACTTTTCCAGGATAAATCGTAGACATCCTTTGCTCCGAATTTTATTTCACCATCCGTTACAGGCACCACGAAACTTGGATCCAGCATCGATTGCACTTCATGCTGAATAGCCGGCATATTGTGTATTTCACCTTTTGCTTCCGGTCTGGAGAAGAATGTATTCGGAAAAGCCAGCATAATATGTAAATGCTTGGAGTATGGCAGATACACTAAGAATGTCATCACCATACATAAGTGACCCCACCAGCCCAGTTTTTCCAGCAACTCCAAGGATAAATTGGGTAATCCGGTGAGCATGCTGCCGAAAAATCCGCTTAAGATAAATCCATAACCTTCGCCATTCTCTTTTATGTGTAATGCACTGTCTGCACCGTTCATTAAAAAGATAAATGAAATCAGGATTAACTCAAAAGCTAAAATGGTCAAAGCATCTCTCCATGGCCAGCCTTTCAATTCCGGCATCTGAAAACGAGCTACTCTGAATGTGGTTCTTCTTAGAATAAATATAATCGTTACGAAGAAAGTGAGCAGTGAAAGTATTTCTATAAAATTGATAACTACGACATACAAAGTATGTAAGAACTGGATATTTTCAAAAGCATGATATAAAATACGGTGAGAACCTACCAAGCCATCAATAAAAATTTCTATTAATTCAATTTGTGTGATGACAAACGACACATAAATTACCATGTGTAAAAGTGCCGCAAAGGTAAGTTTGAACATCTTTTTTTGCCCCAATGCAATGAGCAGCATGTTTTTGATACGAAAACCGAGTGTCGTGTTAATCTGCTCCGGCTTTCCCAACATGATATTGTCGTATATTTCTTTAAATTTTCGAAATGCAACAAAGAAAGATGCGCCCACCAGGCCAATAAATAAAACGATTTGAACGATTGTTAGGAAACTCATTAGTAATTTATTTGAATTTATTGCGAAAATACACCATTATCTACTTATTTTTAATCACTTATTTGAAGGAATGTTTAAATTACAACTTATTTAGAAATAGTCTAAATTATTTTAAATGATAATACCCGCAACTGCTCAAAAAATACTGGACGCTCAGAAAATAGAATTGAAATTAGACAGAATGGCTTTTCAGGCCTTGGAATTGACATATGGTAATGATAATCTGGTCATTTTAGGGATAGAACCGGGCGGTGGTTTTGATTTAGCCAAGATAATAGCGGCTAAAATCGGAAAATATGATACAGACAAAAAAGTAGAATTTTCTTCAATTTACATCAATAAACCGGAACCGCTGAGTGAAGAGGTTTATCTTAAAGATGCACTTGACCTGAATAATAAAACGATTTTACTGATAGATGACGTTGGAAATTCAGGGAGAACCTTGTTTTACGCGCTGAAGCCCTTGACTAAATTTTATCCTAAAAAGATAATTATCGCTATCTTAGTAGACAGAACTCATAAAACATTTCCGATTAAAGCAGATATCGTCGGATTTCCGATTGCAACAACGCTAAATGAGCATATTATTGTTAAAATAGACAATAATACCCCGGAAGGAGCGTATTTATTTTAATTACTACATAAAAACAGTGCACATGAAATTAAGATTCTTAAGTGTTTTATTATTTTTTGCCGTTTGCTTTCAAGCGCAGTCGCAAATTATAAAACCTTCACCCGAAGAAAAATTGATTACCGAACGATTTGAATACATCCGAATTATCAAAAAATACATAGGTAATTTATTCTGGAAAAATTTCTCTAACAATGATTTTCCAGGGACGGTGGTCTATTTCTCCGACTCGGCTTCTTATTTTATTAATCCCCTGCCGGAAATGAAAGAGAAGGTAAGCAAATATACCATAATGGAAAATGATTACGACTGGAATATCTGGAAGCTTCGGATGCCGCTGGATAGTGCCGTATTTGTTATGGAAACGCAATTTCAGTTTACTCCTAAATCTAAATCTTACATTAATTATAAGACACCGGTTTTATTTTGCAGTTCACCCGAACTTTCCCGCAAGGAAAAGGAAAAACTAAATACTACACAGGAATGGTCGATAGCTATGATGCACGAATTATATCATCAGTATCAGTATTCCAATGAAGCTATTCTTACCTATATGCTCAGGCTGTACGAAGAAAAAAAGATGATAGATATGGATAGTTTGCAGGGGATTTATTTAAATAATCAGGCATTCAGAGACACAGTAAAGCTGGAAAATGAATTATTGAAACAGGCTGTTGCCGCTACTTCACTGGAAGAGGAAAAGAAATTATTTTCCCGATTTTTAAAATTGCGTACAAAAAGGGATATAGATTATTTAAAGAAGAAAAAATTTTATATCAATACACCGGAGAATTTCTGGGAGAAACTGGAAGGGACTTGTTTGATGATGGAAAAGCAGTTGAAAGAGAATTTCAGAAATATTCAACCGTCTGAATATATTATGAAAAACGACCCGATGTATGACCCGTCGTTTGCATTCAATGAACAGGAATTATCAGAAATACAGTTCTACAACCAACTTGATGACACTAAGTTTTATTTTGGAACAACTGGTTATAATATGGTACAACTTTTGGAAAAAAACAATGTACCGTATAAAGATAATTTTTTCAGTTATGCATCACTGCCTTTAGAGTTGCAACTCAAATATTTTTATAAGTTAAAATAGCGCTATCATATCATTCGAATGCTTGAGGAAGATAGTTAATTAAAATATGCAGTGAAATGTCTTAGAGTGTCAATCACTGTGATCGTAATGCAAAAAAGATGAAAAAACTATTTACTAAAAAACTATTCTTCCGTTTATATATTCCTGCTGCTGTTATTGTTCTTGCTTTTACGTTTTATTGTTCTTACAAAGTAGAAACATATGCAGCAGGTAAAATGTATTCCGATGTTTCTGAAATACCTTACAACAGGATAGGATTGCTCCTGGGTACCTGCAAAACAATGAAAGATCGTAAAACGATCAATCCTTTCTGGCAATTTAGATTAGAGGCAGCGTATGCTTTATGGAAGGCAAAGAAAATTGATAAGATTTTAATTTCAGGAGATAACGGCTGGCACGGTTACAATGAACCGCAGGATTTCATGGATGCCTTTATTGCTATGGGCGTTCCGGATTCCTGTATGGTGTGTGATTTTGCAGGATTCAGAACACATGATTCTGTAATACGTTGTAAGAAAGTATTCGGACAAAAAAAAGTGACGATTATCTCTCAGCAATTTCACAATGAACGTGCTTTGTTTATTGCTCAGAAATATGGTTTGGAAGCAGTTGGGTTTAATGCCAATGATGTAAGTTTCAGAAGTGGGTTGTATACTTTTTTCAGAGAGAAAGCTGCCCGTGTTTTATTGTTTATGGATTTGTATGTGTTTAATACGCAACCACATTTTTTAGGCAAGAAGATTACGATTAAGTAGTTGATTTTGTTACGGATTCTGTTTTAGTATTTCCAGAATTTCTTCCACATCTGCATCGCCCACATGCAGTTTTGCTTTTTCGTAAAAGGGCTTTCTGCTTTCCAGGCGTTCGTCATAAAAAGCTTCTAATTCTTTAGGAGATAAATCAGCGATCAAAGGCCGTTTGTATTGTCCTTTTAGTAAGCGCCAGATAACTTTTTCTTTGTTCCGGTTGAGATAGATGGTTAATCCTTTTTCATTCATTACTTCCATATTGTCAAAAAAACAGGGCGCACCACCGCCGGTACTGATAACTAAATTTTGTCCGGTATCAAGCTTATGAATAAAATCTTTTTCTGCTTGTCTGAAATAATCTTCTCCTTTTTGTTCAAAGATTTCTTTAACGGTTAGTCCTTCTTTTTCTTCAATGTATTTGTCGATATCGATATAGTCGAAGCCCAGCAATGGCGCTAAGTTTCGCCCAACGTACGATTTACCGCAACCCATAAAACCAACAAGGAAAATTAACACGATGGACGATTAAAGATTAACAATTGATGGAACACTATTGAGTATTCATTAAATAATTTTATTTTCCAATCCGTATTCTCGGATCCAGTACCGCATATAAAATATCGACCAGGAAATTCATAATAATAAAAACAGATGCTGTAAATAAAACTGTTCCCATAGCCACGGGAAAATCAAATTTTTGTAAAGCATCAACTGCTGTATATCCAAGTCCTTTGATATCAAAAATTACTTCTACAAAAAATGCACCTGCCAGTAAGCCTGCAAACCATCCGGAAATGGCTGTTACCACCGGATTTAAGGCATTGCGTAAAGCATGTTTAAACAATACAGCTACGGAACTTAATCCTTTAGCTTTTGCTGTACGGATATAATCCTGTGATAAAACATCGAGCATAGTACTTCGAGTCAGCTGAAAAATAATTCCGATAGGGCGAGAACCCAGCGCAATGGCAGGAAGAATCAGATTTTTGAACATCAGCACTTCATTACCATAATCATCAATCATAGTTAATCCACCCGTTTGTTCCAGTCCGGTGTATTTATTGAGCACGATTCCAAAGATGAATCCTAATACAATAGCAGAAAAATAAGAAGGTACAGAAATGCCCAATACTGATAAAGACATTGCTAAATTATCGAACCAGGAATGTTGTTTTACAGCGGCAATTACGCCTAAGAATATTCCGATAACACTGGCAATCAACATTGCAGCGAATGCCAGAATAATGGTTTGCGGCAAGGCGCGTTTTAAAATATCAAATACATCTTCTTTAGTCTGATAAGAGCGTCGAAGATATGGAGGTTTTATCACCAGCGCTTTTTCGCTGCTTACATTAAATAGTTTTGTATAGTGATATTTTTCCTGAGCAGCCGCATCGTTGTAATGCATGGCAATGGGAGATAAGTCATTCAGATAAAGGGCAAACTGCACGTACTTCGGCTTGTCTAAACCTAACTCTTTATTGATGGCTTCCACCGATTCTACATCGGCGCGCTGTCCCAAAGTAAGACGTGCAGGGTCAACCGGCAGGATATTGAACAATGCAAAAATTACAAAGATTACACCAATCAAAACCAGCACGCCGTAAAAGAATTTATTAAGAATGAATTTCGTCATAAAGTGAAGATAATTATTTTAACACACTTTTCTTTAAATCAGCATAATTTGTCAGTTCATTGTAATGATATTTTGCAACGATCACTCCTTTTTTCAAAATCATTAAACCGGGATTGGAGCGCATAATGGTTTTTAAAGGTGTAGCATCCGTATTGTATACCTGATAAATAAATTCATCTTTCAGCTGGTACGGAGTTTGGTATTTTACTTCAAATGCTTCTGCTTCCTCAACTAAACTACCTGTCAGCATAAATACATAGCGGTTGTCTTTCAGGGCTTCGTCCGTTATTTTTTCCAGTTTCTTGTATCCTTCAATATTTGTTTTCTTTATTTCAGGAATGATGATAAAGAAAATATATTCCTCTTCTTCAAACAAAGAGGCAGATTGATCTGCACCTTCCGCATCTTTAATCGCAAAATCTTTCAGTTTCGGGTCGTCGCCTTTTTGTATCATCACATCTTTACGGTCAACAAAAGTCCAGTTATCCAAATCCTGCGGCCAGGTGCCTTTGAATTCTTTTACTTCGCCGCTTTTTTTATTCTTATAGATGAAGGTGTTTTCATACTTATACGGTTTTGCATTTGGAGGTAATTTCAATCCTTCCGGAATAGAAACACCCACTTTATATGGCCTGAAATCTTTGATGGGTTCATAATAGATATTACGGTAAGCAAACACAACGGAAGCAATCGTTAACAATAGCAATAAGCCACGGTTAAGCAACTTTCCGAAAACTTCTTTGATGGATTTCTGACCAAATAAAATAATAAGAATCAACACACTTAAAAATAAATCTTTGTAGAACGATTGAATTGGAGCCAGTTTTAAAAAATCACCGAAACAGCCGCAATCCGTTACCTTTCCTGTTTTTGCAGAGTAACCGGTTAAGAAGGTGAAGAAGGCAATCAATAAAATCAGCAGCCAGATAGTAAGTTTTTTCCAGGTACCTAATATGAGTGCTAGTCCTAAGTAGATTTCAAAAATAATCATAAAGAAAGAAACAGCCAGAGCATGCTCTGCAGAAAACTTCCACAAGAATGAAAGGAGCGGAGCGGACTTCTCGAAAATCTCGAAATACTCTTCCATTTTGATAGCCGTACCAGCTGGGTCTATCGCTTTCACCACTCCGGAAAATACAAACCATACCCCCACGAAATAACGCAGGAAATTAATCAGCAGGTTACTTTGCTTAAATAAAAACTTACCGATGAATGTCATGACCACTGCAATTGCAGCAAACATTCCAATGAGAGTAATTAAATCCATATTATGAGTAATTAGAGATTAGTAAATAGTAATTAGAAATTATTCATTCAGTTTCAGTTTTATCAATGCAAAAACGGCATAGTTTACAATATCCATATAATTGGCGTCAATGCCTTCTGAAATAATCGTTTGTCCTTTGTTTTCTTCAATTTGTTTAATGCGATGCAGCTTTGACAGAATCAAATCCGTATACGAGCTGATGCGCATATCCCTCCAGGCCTCACCGTAATCGTGGTTCTTGGCAAGAAATAATTTTTTTATCGTGTTGTACTGTTCATCAAACAGCAATTCCGCTTCTTCATATTTCAATTCCACCGCTACGTCTTTTTTATCCTGCAGGTTTAACTGTATGATGGCGATGATGCCGTAATTGACACATCCGATAAACTCCGATTCGATGCTGTCGCCTACTTTATTTTCTCCGGTTTCATCAATCGTGCGGATGCGTTTCGCTTTGATATAAATCTGGTCGGTTATGGAGCGTGCACGTAAAATCCGCCACGAAGTGCCGTAATCTTTTGTTTTCTTAAGGAAAACATCTTTACATTTCGCAAATGCGTTTTCGTATTGTGTAATTGTCTTTTCGTTCATTACGATCAAATATGGTTCAGAAATCATTCTTTTCAGGAAAAGAATCAATCGCTAAAAATACATAACTTTAACCTCGTTTTCAACCAAAAAGTTGAGGACATCCGTTTTTTATGAAAAATTTTACACTAAATTGTAAAGGAAAACTACTGGCTGTAGATACACCAATTGTAATGGGGATTCTGAACCTTACAGATGATTCTTTTTATGATGGCGGAAAATATATCAGTGAAGCAGCTGTTTTAGCGAGAGTAGAACAAATGCTGGCAGACGGAGCCGCCATTATTGATATTGGCGGTATGTCTACCAGACCTTATGCAGCTGTTGTTTCGGAAGAAGAGGAATTGAAACGTGTGCTGGGACCCATCGGGTTGATTCACAAGCATTTTCCGGATGCTATCCTAAGTATTGATACCGTGCGAAGTAGTGTTGCGGAGGCGGTTATTTTACAAGGTGTTTCAATCGTAAATGATATCTCCGGAGGAACAGAGGATGAACAGATTTTCAGGGTGGCTGCAAAATATAATTGCCCCTTGATTTTAATGCACCGGCAGGGTAATCTGCAAACGATGCATCAGGAGAAATCCTACACACATTTATTAACAGATATTTTGGATTATTTTACCCGGCAAATTGATAAAGCAACGGAAGCTGGCATAAAAGATGTTATTATTGATGTTGGATTTGGGTTTTCCAAAACCATAGATCAAAATTATTCCTTATTGAAAAATATATCCGTATTTGAACAATTAAATAGACCTCTTTTAGCAGGGCTGTCCAGAAAAAGTATGTTATACAAATTGTTGAATACAACTGCAGAAAATGCTTTAAATGCGACGACTATTGTAAATACTATTGCATT
>JADLAJ010000180.1 GCA_020848255.1 Chitinophagales bacterium | reverse complement strand
CGTTTTAAACGCCAGTTTTTATCATTTGTCGACATATAATTTCCACAATGTTAAAAATAATTTCTTCTAATTTAAAATATTATTTTTAGATTAGCCTAAATTTTAAACATGATACTACTTAGTGCGGTAGAAGAAAATTACCTGAAATATATCTTTCAGCTTAGTGAAATCAGTGACAAAGGAATCGTAAAGACCAATGATCTGGCTTATAAACTGGAGCATTCCGCAGCATCCGTCACTGATATGCTGAAAAAACTGTCGGATAAGAAATTAGTAGCCTATAAAAAGTATTACGGTGTTTCATTAACAAAAACCGGTTTGCAGATTGCCGTTCAGGTATTAAGAAAACACCGGCTTTGGGAAACCTTTCTCGTAAAGAATTTAAAATTCACCTGGGATCAGGTACACGCTATTGCGGAACAGCTCGAACATATACAGTCGGATGAATTAATCGACAGAATGGATGAATATTTAGGACATCCGAAATTTGACCCGCACGGAGACCCGATTCCTGACAAACAGGGTGTTTTTTCTTCTGCCAATGTGATTTGCCTCGCAGATGCCAAACTGAAAAAACAATACCTGCTGGCGAATGTTAATGATGAATCCTCCGCTTTTTTGAAGTATCTGAATAAGATTCAGTTGAAATTAAATGACAAAATAAAAATTCTGGATAAAGAAGAATTTGATGAGACGATACAAATTATGATTAATGAAAAAAAACAAATGACTATCAGTAAAGATGCCGCGCAGAATATGTTTGTAAAAGTAGTATAGACCCTTAGAACCAAGATATAAGAGTCAAGACTTTTATTATTTGTCTGACAATCTTGATTCTAACCATCCAGCAATCTAAGAATGAGTGTTAATATTTACAATACAGAAAATTTGCCGGTACCGGTAAAGATTATTGTGGAAGCCCGGAATTCCTCCCGGGTGGCTTTGGGCAAAAACGAAATTATTGTCCGACTGCCCAAACATATTTCTGTGGCTGATAAAGAAAAAACGCTGAAGCAGTTTCTGGTATGGGCAAGACAACAAATTGAAGAAAAAAAATATTACCACGAGCACCAGCATACCGTAGAGTATTATCAGGGACGCATGTTGAAGATTTACGGGAAAGAATTCAAGACAGAAATAGAATTTATTGCCACCGGAAAAAATAAATTAAGCTACCGCGGGGATGCTACCCTGAAAATATATTTATTGGAAAATCAGCCGCACAAAAAACAAATACTCGAAATACAGCGTTTCCTGCTGCGCTTCACCGAAAAATATTTTTTACCCGAGTTGCAGAAACGCACTTTATACTGGAATGATATTTATTTTAAAGAAAAAATAGAAAAAGTGGATGTAAAACATACCATCTCCCGTTGGGGCAGCTGTTCATCAAGTCGTAAAATATCCTTTGCTACCAAACTGCTGCTGCTGCCGCAAATCATTATAGATTACGTGATTATTCATGAATTGGCGCACCTGAAAGAGATGAATCACTCGCCAAAATTCTGGAAACACGTGGAGAATGTGATGCCGGATTACAAAACACATCGCAAATGGCTGCAACAAAACGGCAGCAAAATCCATTTTTAGAAAGGAGATATTATTTCTAAACAATTATCTTTACCCCATGAAAAAGCAAATCCTGTATTTTTTTATAATCCTGTCATTTTCAGCATGCCGTTACAGCAAAACGCCGGAAGTGTTTTCCGATAAAAATGTGAGTATAGAATATCCGTCTTACCTGTTTAAGGCAGATGATGTCTATCCGGAAAAAAACACTTTGCTGCAGCTTAAAAATGACTACCGCGATGTGTATTTCATCCTCGTAGACCATGGCATGAAACCCGGCGAACAGGGCTTTGAGCTGATGTGCGATTCCATTTTTGGCCAGTTAAAAAGAAATATGAAAGAACCTAACGTGGAAGCACAGGATACGGTGTTCACGACGGCAAATCAGCTGAAAGTAAAAGAATTTCAGATTTCCGGCATTCTGTCTTCAGAAAAACAAGACCACCGTTTTCAGTTTGTGGTGGATGTGTTTGAAGCACCGAACGGACATATTTACCAGACGGCAGGTTGGCTGCTGCGCCACAAACGCGATCTTTGGCTTAAAGATTTGCAAAAATCAGCCTACTCGCTGAAGGTGAAATAGATCGATTTTCAGATTTTATAACCATAAATACCTGAACTATTAACGTTTCTAAACGTTAATATCCGTAACTTTACATACACATTTTGGACCATCTCGAAAAAATACCAGCCACCGATCCGACGGCGGCAGAACGCAAACAGGATCATATTCAACTTGCTTTTCAATCGCAGGTAGAAACCACTTTTTTGGATAAACGGTTTTCTTATGAACCTATTTTATCCGCCCACCCTGCGGAAGCTTTGTCTTCTTTTACCTTTTTAGGGAAACAAGTACAAAGCCCGATTTGGGTATCCAGCATGACCGGAGGCACGGAAAAGGCGTATCAGATAAATGCAAATCTCGCGCGTGCCTGCAAAACATTCGGCATGGGTATGGGATTGGGTTCTTGTCGTGCCTTACTGGAAAGTTATGAGCGCCTGAAAGATTTTGATTTCAGAAAAATAATTGGAGACGATTTGCCGTTTTATGTCAACATTGGTATAGCGCAATTAGAAACGCTTCTGAAAGATAAAGAAGCCTATAAGATAGATCAGCTCGTAGACAAATTACAGGCAGACGGTATCATCATTCATGTAAATCCATTGCAGGAATGGCTGCAGCCGGAAGGTGATAAAATAACGGAAGCGCCTATAAAAACGATTCAGCAGTTTTTAGATAAAACCAAACAAAAAGTAATTGTAAAGGAAGTCGGACAAGGTTTCGGAAAAGAAAGTTTGCGGGCTTTAGTGCAGTTACCTATTGAAGCGATAGAATTTGCGGCACACGGTGGTACTAATTTTTCGAAACTGGAATTACTGCGCGGCGATAAGGAAAAACTGGAGATCTATAAATCCATTGCACAGATTGGACACAGTGCGGAAGAAATGGTGTTTTTCGTCAATGAACTGAAACAGGAATTAGGTAATCAGTTCTTGTGCAGGCAATTTATCATTTCGGGAGGCATTAAAAATTTCCTGGACGGATATTATCTGATGGAAAAATTGAATGCACCATCCGTATACGGACAAGCCTCCGCTTTGTTGCAATACGCAGAGAAATCATACGAAGAGTTAGAGCAGTTTTTACACTTTCAGATAGAAGGCTTAAAACTGGCGAAAGCTTTTTTTAAAGTGAAATAAATCGATTCATTACATGGGCAAAAAAATACTCATCGTTAACGGGCATCCAAACAAGGAGAGTTTAAATTTTGCCTTAGCGGAAGCCTATAAAAAAGGGGCTCTGGAATCCGGAGCGGAGATTAAAGAGATTAATATTTCAGATTTACAATTCAATCCGAATCTGCAGTATGGATACAAGAAACGCACGGAACTCGAACCGGATTTATTAGAGTCCTGGGACAAAATAAAATGGGCGGAACATTTGGTTTTTGTTTTTCCGATTTGGTGGGGTGGAATGCCGGCTATGTTAAAAGGATTTTTCGACCGGCTTTTTTTACCGGGCTTTGCGTTTCAGTATCGGGAAAATTCCGTGTGGTGGGATAAGTTATTGACGGGAAAATCTGCACACATTATTGCTACCATGGATACGCCTTACTGGTATTTCAGATTGATATACGGCAACCCCGGAATACAACAGTTCAAAAGAACTATTTTACAATTTTCGGGAATAAATCCGGTAAAAGTTACGGTGTTTTCTCCCATAAAAAATGTTGCGGCAGATAAAATAAAAAAACATATAGATAAGACGTTTCAAATTGGGAAACAATTAAAATAAACAGATGAAAAATATAGCAGGATATTCCAAACTCAGCAAAGAAGAAAAAATAGACTGGCTGGTAGCCAACTATCTGAATAATGACCTGGAAGCAAAGTCAGAACTGATTTCGTATTGGCACCGCGATTTGAACACACAAAAAGTGCTGGATGAATTTTCTGAAAACACCATCACCAATTATTTCTTTCCGTATTCCATTGCGCCTAACTTTTTAATCAACGGCGACTATTATTGTTTGCCCATGGCGATTGAGGAAAGCTCTGTGGTGGCAGCCATGTCGAATGCGGCCAAATTCTGGAGTACGCGCGGTGGTTTTAAAACTGAAATTTTAGGTACCACGAAAATCGGACAGGTACATTTTATTTATAAAGGAGATGAAGCGCAACTGAAGGCAGATTTTCAAATCATCAAAGCGCAGTTGCTGGAAGGCAGCAAGTATATCTCTTTCAATATGGAACAACGCGGCGGCGGCGTAAAAGACATTGAGCTGATAGATATGACGCAGTATGAAGACGGTTATTTTCAGCTGAAAGCATCGTTTGATACCTGCGATTCCATGGGTGCGAATTTCATCAACACTTGTCTGGAAGAATATGCTTCAACGCTAAAAGAAATCGTTGGAAAAAATCCGAAATACGGAACAGTAAAAGTGATACTGGCCATCGTTTCTAATTACACACCCGATTGTCTGGCGCGCGCCACGGTAGAATGCAAAGTGGAAGAACTTGGAAGCTTTGGTGATATTTCTGCGGAAGAATTTGCAGAGAAAGTACGCATCGCCGTAAAGATTGCGGAAGTGGATCCGCACCGTGCAACCACACACAACAAAGGAATTTACAACGGAGTAGATGCGATGATAATTGCAACAGGAAACGATTTCCGTGCGGTGGAAGCCTGCGGACATACGTATGCTGCTCGTAACGGAAGATATGGCTCATTGACGCATTGCACCGTAGAAAACGGCATCTTTAAATTCTGGATAGATTTACCGCTGGCGGTGGGAACAGTGGGTGGTTTAACACAATTGCATCCGCTGGTGAAACGCAGTTTGCAGATATTAGGCGACCCGAATGCAGAGCAGCTGATGATGTTTTGTGCGGTGGCCGGACTGGCGCAAAACTTCGCAGCATTAAAAGCGATGACAACGGTTGGCATACAACAAGGTCACATGAAAATGCATTTATTGAATATCTTAAATCATTACAATGCTACCGAAGAAGAAAAAGAATACGCCTTGGTGTATTTCAAAGACAAGATTGTTTCATTTACGACAACAAGAGTGATGTTGGAGCAATTTAGAAGTGCTAAGAAAGAGGTGAAGTAATTATTTCACAAACCACTTTGTTTTTTTACTGTTCAATTCCATAGAATCTTTCAGGATACTCTGAATGACTTCTGCATCTACGTCTTCCAAATCTTTATAAGAAATAGATGCAATCAGTTTTCTGTTTTTGATTTCTAAAAAAGGATATTTGTTTTTCAGAAAGCTTCCACGACAAAAGCCAATATAAACCGTTTTCTTTTCTATGCTGATATAACAGAGCATGCCTTTATAATGATAAAAAGGACAATTAAAACTTAAACGTTCTGTAATTTCTGTAGATGTGGAAAGAATAATATCACGTAATAAGAATATTAGAATTCTCGTGGATGCATCTTGTGCTAAAATATATTCTTCAACAGTTTGATACTTTAACATATGCTCAAAAATAACGAATTTTTTAAATGCTATAATGAACGCCTTTTATTTTTAATTTTGTAGCACATGACGCAAACCTACCACGCCAGCGGCAAACTTTTACTTACCGGTGAATACTTCATCTTAGATGGTGCTACGGGCTTGGCATTGCCTACCAAATTCGGACAAACTTTAACTGTTGAATCATCATCAGAAAAAGGAATCTTCTGGAAAAGTATCGACCATGAAAATAAGGTTTGGTTCGAAGCACAGTTTTCTGAATCACTGGAAATTATTTCTTCGAGTGATAAGGATGTTGCAAAAACTCTTCAGAATATTCTAAGCCTTTGTAAACTCACAACTCACAACTCACAACTCACAACTCGTTTGGATTTTCCAAACGAATGGGGTCTTGGTTCTTCATCTACCTTAATAAGTTTGCTGGCACAATACGCAAACGTTGACCCCTACGAATTATTAGCCAAAACATTTGGCGGCAGCGGTTACGATATTGCGTGTGCTACAGCAAAGAGTGCAATCACCTACCAACTCACGACTCACGACTCGCGACTCACGACTGAAATTAACTTCCATCCTTCCTTTTCCAATCATCTCTACTTTGTTCATCTCGGTAAAAAGCAAAACTCAAGAGAAGGCATTCAGCATTACAAAAATCTTACCGTTGATAAATCGGATTATATCGAACAGATTTCAGCACTCACGCAAAAAATCATTCATGCAAAAGAATTGGATGAATTTTGTTACTATATGGAAGTACATGAGAATATTGTAGCAAATGTGTTGAATTTGAGAAAAGTGAAAGAATTATATTTCTCCGATTTTCCCGGAACCATTAAGTCGCTCGGTGCCTGGGGCGGCGATTTTATACTGGTTGCCAGCGATGAATCACCGGAAATGATTACCTCTTATTTTCAGCAAAAAGGGTTTTCCACCTTTCTTTCTTACAAAGACATGATTTTATAACACTTCTTCTTTTTTACTTGCATTAAAATTTGTATAT
>JADLAJ010000179.1 GCA_020848255.1 Chitinophagales bacterium | reverse complement strand
TGCCTTCAACAGCGGCGCGCAGATTATTTCTACCGATTATTACCGGCCGGATCCGAGATATCTAACTTCTCCGGGCATCTTTACCAATTATTCCTGCAGATTCCCGAATGGCGAGTTGGCAAGAATAAACGCCATTTCTGCACCTGATAAACAAGGAATCGGAAGAATTGCCGAATAGAATAAATTTGAGAATTGAGATTTGGGAATTGGGAATTTAGATTAAATCTTAATTCTGAACGCTTAATTATCTATCTTTAAGTATGCTGAAATCTTCCTTCTATAGTTTATTTATTACGTTGATTTGTTTCTTTTCTGAAATGAAAGGACAGGAAATTATCTCCATTGATTCCTTAAAAATCAATCAGATTCAAACCTTAGGCAGCCACAACAGTTATCATCAGCGAGCCAATAAATTTATGCTTAGGTTTATGAAAGGCCTGAATGCCGTTGCACCCAAAGATTTTAAACCCAAAGATTTAGATTATGCACACGAACCACTTTTCGTGCAGTTAGACAGCTTTCATCTCAGAAGTTTTGAAATTGATATTTATGCAGATCCGAAAGGCGGCCAATTTTACAAACGCATCAAAAACAATTTATTAGGAAAACCAAAAGCATCTGACATTGCGGCCTTAAAAGAACCAGGTTTTAAAGTCATGCACATTCCGGATATTGATTACAACACGCACTATTATACGTTTAAAAGTATGCTGGCAGATTTTAAAAAATGGAGCGATGCGCATCCAACTCATTTGCCGATTTATATTATGATAGAATGTAAAGAAGAAACATTAGCTGATAAAATAAAGAAATTACACTTTACCCCTTCTATAAAATTTTCACCGGAATTGTGTGATGATTTAGATAAAGAAGTGAAAAGTATTTTTGGCGAAGATTTAGCAAATGTAATAACACCTGATGAAATACGTGATACGTTTACTACATTGAAAGAGGCAGTATTAGCAGGTAATTTCCCTAGCGTTGCTGCAGCAAGAGGCAAATTTATTTTTATTGTAATGCAGGCAGCAAACACCTATTCTAAAAATCATACGTCCTTAAAAGACAGAGCGATGTTTGTATTTGCTTCGCCAAATGAAGCAGAAGCTGCTTTTATAAAATTTGATGATGCCAAAGCAGAAGAACAGCAGATTACAGCCATTGTAAAAAAAGGTTTCATCGTCAGGACGCGCGCCGACGGACCGAACGTACAAAACCGTAGTGGTGATTATTCGCAACAGCAGGCGGCTTTCAGATGCGGTGCACAAATCATTTCCACCGATTATTACCGACCGGATATTCGCTACAAAAAACATCCGAGAAGATTTACCAACTACTTTACACGGTTTTCAGGCAATGACATTGGAAGAATAAATCCAGTGAATGTGCCGGTGAGTAAGGTGAAGGAGTAAAGAGCAAAGCATAAATATCCTATCGTTTTTTCATAAATTACAAATTAAATATTATATATTTGAAAATAAAAAACGCTAAGAAGTAGCGTATATAAACAAGGTAGCAGCAACTTATGCAGAGTACAATAAAATTTACATTTTTAATCCTATTTATTACATCATGCACTAAAAGTTATACTCCTGAAGATTTATATGATGAATGGACCCAAGATGTAGACACCACAAGAAATAATACAAGGCGTAAATTAATTTTTAAAGATGATAAGATGATTATGTTTGACGAATTCATTCTAAAGAGGAACAAAGATGAATTAGAATATTACATAGATTCTATTTTTCATCATCAAAGTGATAGCTTCCATAGGAAAAACGATTTTTTCCAATTTACCGTTAAAAAAGACACCATAAAATATAGAAACTATCCTCTAAAACTAAGGCAATTTTGGGATTCAACTACTTACAAAATCCATATATCAAATTTGAATGACTCGTCACTTCGTTTAGATTTTATTTTCTTAGATAAATTTCATTCTTCTGTTTCATTTAAGAAATCATAAGCTGCATTTAACAGTGCTTAAACACAAACGCTAAAAATTTGTACCTTTGATTAGTTGCGTTTTAGCGCCTGCGTCAATGCGCAACCGTTAGCACTAATTGCCGAAAACATCTAACATAAATTCGAATGGTAAAAATATTTGGTGAATTTTCTACATTTGCGATTCAATTTGTTCCAGACAATGAATCTGAAGCATTTGCTCATTTACATTTGATATTGGAGGACAACTAATTGGAAACCCACAGGAAAGTGCAATGATTTCTAGCTGGACACATTCAATAGAATTTTATAGAGATAAATTAATTTTGGATTTTGATAAAATGAAGCATAAAGAATTTAATAGCAGAAGCGATGAAGAAATATTTGAATTAATTTTTAAATCCAATCAATTAGAAGAAGAATTTAAGCCTCAATATAAATACTTGCCAATTTTAGAAAATACTATTTGGCAAGATTGTCATATTTCTATAGATGAAACCACTGATGCTTGGCAAATTGCAATGATACAAGAAGATAAAATTTTAAAAATAATGTGGAAAGGATGGAGAAAACCATGTCCAAAAAGTAAATTAAATAAACATTATTCTATTGTAGTTGAAAGAGATTTTGTAATAAATTCAATAAATGAATGTTTATTATATCTTGATGAAAAACTAGTGGCAACAACTTCTAACAACACTTAAGTTCCATTTGCAAATTGGTAGTAAATTAAAAAATATATAAGTAAATTTATATTAGTAGTTAATTGAAAGTTTGTGCAAGCAATAGCAAGTGGAAACTTAGCTACCAAATGTAATAAGTTTACCTCACCACACTCAACTTAGCCAGATAGCTTTCTTTATCTGTTGTAATAGTAACTACATACAAACCATCGGGTAAATCTATGGCCGGTGCAATTATTTCTTTATTGCTGACTTCCATAGAAAACACATTCCTGCCTTCTAAATTGGTAATGCTTAGCAAAGCTGTTTTTTGCTGTACGGCTTTTGGCAGATTAATCGTAAAATTCCCATTGGATGGATTCGGATAGATTTCAAACGTCTGATTCGTATTATTTCTTACCGCCGTAACAACATTCTGGTTGACAATCCTGTACAGAAAATCCGTTGTTTTCTGCCACACCATACGATGAGTTGCCGTATCCGACGCCTGATCCACCGGATGTCCAAGTTGATTGACAGGATAAAATTCAGCATAAGTACCGTTACTTTTTATTCTCGGATAAATTTTATTTGCACCGTAAAATTGTCCTAACCAGCAAGCCACCGTCACAAAACAACCCACATCAAAGGGAACGGTTAAATCCGGATTATTATGAAATGCCAGATATTGAATATCCTTGTTATTATTGATATAATTTAAATCGGCAAGCGCACCGCTGCAACTCACCACCGCCTTCACGCCTTTCATGGTATATCCCGGATTTCCGCTGTTACCATCCAGTCCGCCCATATCTCTGAAGGCCGATTTAAAAAACGTATTCATCTCGGAAGAATCATCCAAAAATACAGCATGCAGCGCGGTGATGGCACCGGCAGAGGAACCATAAATAAAAATGGAATTCGTATCTACTTTATAGTAATTATTATTCGTTGCCACATCTTTTTTGATGTATCGGATAGCCGCTTTTAAATCATGCGTTGCTCTTACAATGGCATAATGCCAGGCATACACATCTGCAAAATCAATGATCGGATTGATAATGGTAGTCTGTTGTACTCTGTATTCTATATTCGCGGTAACATAGCCTTTCTTGGCAAAAAACTCAGCTGTCTTATTGATTTGCTGGTCGCCTCTGTCGCCGCCAATGAAAGAGCCGCCATGCACAAAAAATATAACAGGACGTAATGTAGCCGTATCATTCTGCGGCTCGTACACATCCATCAGTAAATTCGTCAATTGATTTTTACTGTCGTAATTGCTACCGTATTGAATATCGCCATGTTTAACAATATCAAATAGCTCGTCTTTATATCTCGTTTGAGAAAATAAAGTGCTTGTTAATAAGGAGAAAATGAAAAGTGTAAAAATCCGTTGCATACCTTTCGATTTGATATAAATATAAGGTAATTATTTAATTAAAACGCATAGACACATAGTCTTTTTTGTAAAGCATAAACAGACAGTGCGGTATTACAGGACAATAAGACAAAACATAGAAATTCATCTTCGATGATTCCGAGACTTCGGAACTATATTCATCTTTGGCTATCCGAACTCAACCAACACACTTTTATGCCTTAAAATTTTTCTATGTGTCTATCCCGAAATAAATACGGGACAAGTTGTGTTTTAATAATTACTTCGACAGCAACCAGGTCTTGAAAATATTGAAATCGGCAGACATTAACACAGATTGTTTTTTCCCGTTGATGATGCTTTTCAGTCTTTCCGGAATATGAATATGTGCTTCGATTAAGGGTTCCACCACATCGCCGAATTTCACAGGATGTGCGGTGGCCAGAATAATTCCGTTGATGTAATACGGATTTAAATCGTTTTCATACACAAATTCATCCAGGCCCAGATATCCAACTGCTGTATGCGGACACATCACGTAGTTGTAATCATTAAATACTTTTTTGATGCAGTCTGCCGTCTGATCATTATTGTAGGAATAAGCAGCGATATCTTCGCGTACTTTTTCTGCATCGTTTCCGTACAAATCCATCATTCGGGTGAAATTACTCGGATTGCCTACATCCATCGCATTAGAAATGGTTTGCACCGATTGCTTCGGCTCAAATTTTCCCGTTTCATGATAGACGGTAAACACATCATTGGAGTTGGTTGCCGCAATCATTTTGGTAACGGGTAAACCCATTTTCTTCGCAAATAAACCGGCTGTCATATTTCCGAAATTTCCGGAAGGAACGGAAAAATACAAAGGCAAACTTTTATCGTCTAACTGCTTGTAGGCATAGATATAATAAAACGACTGAGGAATCAGACGCGCTATATTGATGGAATTCGCGGATGACAAAGTTAGTTTTTCATTCAGTTCTTTATCTAAGAAAGCCTGTTTTACCAATGCCTGACAATCATCGAAAGTGCCGTCAATTTCTATCGCCGTGATATTAGCCCCCAGCGTCGTAAATTGTTTTTCCTGTATCTCACTCACCTTTCCTTTCGGATATAAAATTGTTACTTTGATGCCTTCCACATTCAGGAAACCATGTGCCACCGCACTGCCGGTATCTCCTGACGTTGCTACTAAAATATTGACTTCTTTGTCGTTGTTGCGCAAAAAGTACCCCATCAATCTGCCCATGAAACGTGCACCGAAATCTTTGAACGCTAAGGTCGGGCCATTGTATAATTCCAGTACCGAATAATCTCCCACTTCAATCAGAGGCGCATCAAAATTATACGCTTCATGAATAATCTTATTCAGTTCAGCCGAAGGAATATAATCGCCGATGAAATTATGCGCGATATGATAGGCCATTTCGGTAAACGTGTAACTATCCAGATGATCCCAGAATTTCTGCGGCAGCGGATTAATTTCATACGGCATATACAAGCCGTTATCCGGCGGAAGCCCTTTTAATACGGCTTCTTTCAGGTCTACATCCGCTGAAATATGTTTGGTAGAATATAGTTTCATTTTTTTCTTATTATAGTTAATCTAGCAAGATTTCTCGCTGCGCTCGAAATGACAGTAGCACGGATTATCTTTCTTCTTCCCTGTTGCGTTTGATTGCTTTATAAACAATGACAGCAATTAATCCTCCAATGATTAAAGGTGTAAAATATTTGGTTATTGTATCCACCATCAGCAGGGTATCTTCTGATTTTATTACACCGGAACTGATAATCAGATACGGAACAAACATCACTAACACGACAATAATCGCTATCAGTACTTCTGTTTTATAGTTGGAGAGGAATTCTTTCATTGTTTTATTTGGTTTTCTTCCTAATTCTATCGTGCCACGAACATCGTGTCACGAAGCGCTATTCACTTAATGGCAATACTTTCGGGCCTTGGTTATTGACTTTACTTACATACACATCGGCTCCGATATTCATATTGGTCATCACTTGCTTCATGGCTTCGCCGGCTTTGTACGCAATCTCTTTGCCATGACACAAGGCAAACACACTTGGACCTGAACCGCTGATGCTACCGCCTAAGGCGCCGGCATCTTTTGCCGCGTTCTTCATTTCATAAAAACCCGGAATCAGTTTACTTCTGTAAGGCTCCGCAATATAATCCACCAGACTTCTGCCAATTAAGTCGTAATCACCGCGCAGCAAACCCACCATCATGCCGCCTACATTGGCACTCTGACGAAGAGAATGCGCCAAAGGAATTTCTTTCGGCAGAATTTCACGTGCATCTTTCGTCAGTACAATCACATGCGGATTGATGACTGCACACCACAAATCTTCCGGCACGGGAATCTGTAAAATATCCAGCGGCTCATAACTTCTTACTAAAATAAAACCACCAAACAAACTCGCTGCTACATTATCTGCAATGGCCGCATCGCAGGCCGCTTTTTCTGCATTCAGCAAGAACGGCATTAATTCCTGTTTTGTTAATTTCTCATTGCACAACATATTAATGGCGTAAACACCTGCCACCGCACTGGCTGCACTGCTGCCTAAACCACTGCCGCTTGGCATCATTTTCTTCAGCCAGATTTTACATCCGAAATCCGCTTTTATACAATCTAAATAATCTTGTATTGCAACGGTGGCGGAATTCTTTTTTGCATCGCGCGGCAACACACCGCCATCTCCTTCTATATCCACAATCACCACACCTTGCTCTGCCGTAATTTCCATCACCAATTCATCGCCGGGTTTGTCTATGGCAAACCCCAGTACATCGAAACCACAGGCTACGTTGGCTACCGTTGCCGGTGCAAAGACTTTTATTTTATCTCCTACTTTCATACTAGTTTGCCATATAATTTCCAATGCTGATAATCTCCGCAAACACACCGGCTGCTGTCACTTCCGCACCGGCACCCGGTCCTTTAATCACCAGCGGATTATTTTTATAACGTTCCGTGGTAAATACAATCATATTGTCGCTGCCACTCAAATTATAAAACGGATGTTTGTTATCCACCTGCTTTAACTCAATCTTCGCCGTTCCGTTTTCAATCACTGCCATATAACGTAATACATTGCCTTTGCTTTCCGCCTCTTTCTTGATGCTTTCATAAGACGCATCCACTTCCGGCAATCTTTCTAAAAATGTTTTCACATCCACTTCGCGTAAATTTTCCGGCACTAAATTCTCCACTTTAATATCCGTCAGTTCCATTTGTGCGCCGCTGTCTCGCGATAAAATCAAGGCTTTTCTTGCCACATCCAATCCTGATAAATCATCACGAGGATCCGGTTCTGTAAATCCTTTTTCTTTAGCATCCAGCACCACATCAGAAAATTTCAAATCGCCTTTGTAGGTATTGAAGATGAAGGATAAAGTTCCCGACAATACCGCTTCTATTTTCAAAATCTTATCACCTGAATTCATCAGAGACTGCAACACACCAATCACCGGCAATCCGGCACCAACGTTTGTTTCGTACATAAAACGGGCATTGGATTTTTTTGCCAGTTCGCGCAAGCGCACATATTTCTCCTGACTCAATGTATTCGCAATTTTATTCGGTGTAACGATGGAAATACTTTTCTTCAGTAATTTCTCATAAAACTCCACCACATGTTTGCTGGCAGAACAATCTACAAAAACAGCATTGGCAAAGTTCAAGTCAATTATTTTATTGGTGTAATTTTCCAGATCAGATTTTTCACCCGATTCATCTAAAAGTGATTGCCAGTTTTCCAGATTAATCCCGTTACTGTCAATCAGCATTTTTTTAGAGTTGATGATACCCGTTACATTTATCTGAATGGATTTTTCTTTTTTCAGGTATTCAAACTGATTGCTGATTTGTTTCAGTAAGGTTTTACCAATTAATCCTGTTGGCCCCACCAGGAAAATATTAATCGAATGCACATCCGTTTCAAAGAAAATTTCGTGTAAGGCATTCAAGGCTTTTGCTTCATTGTGACGATCGATTACCGCCGTAATATTTAACTCCGAAGAACCCTGCGCTATGGCGTTCACGTTGATACCGTTTTTTCCCAATGCCTTAAACATCTTTGCAGAAACACCCGGTACTTTTGACATGTTCTCTCCTATCACCGCGATGATGGAATTATTGGTCTCTACTACTAAGGGCGCAATCTGACGGTTTTGAATTTCATAACGGAATTCTTCCTCCACACTCTTTTGTGCTTTCTTGATTTCATTCGGCACGATACCGAAACAAATAGAATGCTCTGAAGAACCCTGCGTCAGGAAAATAATATTGATGCCTGCACGCGACAGGCAGCCAAACAAGCGGGATGCAATGCCCACCACGCCCACCATACCGGTACCTTCCATACGCAGCACGGCGATATCGGAAATAGAAGAAATTCCTTTAATCTCGTTATTTGATTTTCCGGAATCCTTGGAAACAAATGTTCCGGGATGTTCGGGGTTAAATGTATTTTTAATGATTAAGGGAATGTTTTTGATATACGCCGGCTGAATGCTCGGCGGATAAATTACTTTGGCACCAAAATGCGACAACTCCATTGCTTCTTTGTACGACAAGGTTGGAATTGTAAAAGCTTGTTCTACTCTGCGCGGGTCGGCTGTCAGCACACCGTCTACATCCGTCCAGATTTCGATAGCGTCTGCTTTGAGTGCTGCGCCAAAAATAGCCGCCGTATAATCGGAGCCACCACGCCCTAAGGTGGTGACGTTGCCGTTTTCATCGCAACCGATAAAACCGGTGACCACCGCAATGCCGTTCACCGCTTCAAAGAAGTCGAGGATATTTTTATTGGTTTTATCGAAATTTACTTTAGCGGATAGATAATTGGAATCTGTACGGATAAGTTTGGTCGCATTTACATAGATACCTTGCAAGCCTGCGCTTTTCAATGCACCTGCCACAATGAAAGAGGAAAAACGCTCTCCGAACGACACCAACTGCGCCAGTGTTTTATCAGACAGCTCTCCCAGCATATTAATCCCTTTCAGGATGTCTTCCACCCTGTCCATGCTTTCGACAAACTCTTCCAGCATTTCTTTCTTCACCTCGGCATCCGTAATAAGTTCTTCTATCGCCAGGCGATGTCTTTCCCTGAAACTGTCGAATATTTCGAGATACGTGGTATTGTCTTTCTTTTCCGCTAATTTTCCAGCATTTATGAGCTGGTCGGTTACTTTACTGAATGCCGAACACACCAAAACGACTTCTTCACCCTGTTCTTTTTCTTTACGTACAATTCCGATAATCCGTTTTATATTCTCGTTAGAACCGACAGAAGTGCCTCCAAATTTTAATACTTTCATATGCTGATTTACAATTTATTGTACGTTCCGCAACCGGAACGCGCATTTTACCTTGATTTCGTATCAACAAAAATAGCGAAACGAGGATAATTATCTTAAACATTCAAATTTTATTGACGTTAAGTATTAATTAAATGTTGATTTTTAATGACTTCGAACAGTTTGTGTAGAACAACATGTTCATTTTTCTAGAACAACTAAATTATTGATTAAAACGCAAAGGATAGAGATTTTGAAAACACCTAAGCTTCAGTCTAAATGTAAAAAACAATTATCTTTAGGCTTTTTAATTCAACCCAATGAAAAAGACATTCGTTTTTCGCCCAAAAATATGGGTAACATTCTTATACTTATTTACTATAGCAATCGCCCTCTGTTTGCATATTTTTAAGAAAAATCTGTTGGAGAACAATGATCTTTTGGGAATATATGGTAGTGAGATCTCCTTGCACATCTCCAACTTTTCCATCAGTTACATATTAATCTTAGCAGCAGGATACATATGGTTATTATATGGCTCACCGCTTTACTGGGTCTTTATTTTCACCGTATTAGTTATCGCCGTAAACTTTATTTATGAACTTTTTCTGCCTTTATTAAACACACCGGATATTTTGGATGCCTGTTATGGATTACCGGGCAGTATTCTCGCCTGCATAGTGCTGGTACTCATAAAGCAAAAAGGATTGATACCTAAAAATTAATAGCTGTGAATTACCCGGGTTTTATTTTTCAAAAAAGTAAATTGATAAACGAAGCGATAATATTAGTAGTTTTAATTTTAGCTAACTATATAAGCGCATGCTCGACTGACATACCGTTTACCATTCAACTTGCGCATAAGTTTAAATTTATGATATAATCTTCTATTTTTATAAAATGATATTTGTTACGGGTTTTAGCATTCCGACAATGCTTGTACACAGAAACTTGCAACTATAGACCTGCCAGACTGGGTATAAAATTCAATAGATTTCTCATGTTTAGGAATGACGTTACATAATAAAACAAGTTAAAAAAACGCCCCATGAACAAAGACACTCAAGCATACAACGACTCTTTACCTGCAGAAGACAAGGCTATTTGCGATGTACTGGCACAGGAAATTAGTCGTCAGTTATCTAATGTGGAAAATAAAATATGGCATGCACATCCAGTCTGGTTTTTAGAAGGCAATCCTGTTGTTGGTTACAGCAAATTAAAAAACAGCGTTCGTTTATTATTCTGGAGCGGACAATCGTTTGAAGAAGAAGGCTTGCAAAAGGAAGGCAGTTTCAAAGCAGCAGAAGCACGTTACACATCACCGGTCAAATTAATATAAAAGACCTGAAACGCTGGCTGAAAAAGTCCATCGATATCCAATGGGATTATAAAAACCTTATAAAACGAAAAGGTGTATTGGAACGATTAAAATAAAAAAAGGCAACCATTTCTGATTGCCTGGTGACCCCGCTGGGGCTCGAACCCAGGACCCACTGATTAAGAGTCAGCTACTCTACCAACTGAGCTACGAAGTCGTTTTCTGAAGTGCAAATGTAAGAAACCTTAGTGTTATAACAAACTCTTAATTATTAAACACATAGAAACATAGAGATCTGAGAGCAATACGGTTTGCAGTAAATCTATAATTTACAAATAGATGAACATAGTGTAAGCAAAGCTTACAGCTATGTGCTATTAATACTTACGAAAAGACTTGTATTGTCTATTTTGCTTTTATAACAAAAAAACTATGTCACTATCCCGAAATAAATTCGGGACAAGTGGTGTTTGAAAAAATTAAAAAATTAGTTTATTAATTCCCGATGTATCCGTCAGTGCCTTAATAAACGAGATAATATCTTTTTTATCCTGTTTGCTCAGGTTGAGTTTTGTTGCCGGCAAGGTCTGGTTGGGTACATCCAGCCCCATCCCCGCTCCGCCGCCGCGGTTATAAAATTCTATCACTTCGTCCAGCGTTTTAAAACCGCCATTGTGCATATAAGGCGCTGTCAGTTCTGCATTTCTCACTGTAGACGTTTTGATGGAATTGCGGAACTGATCGATTTCAAAGTTTTTAAACCGACCTATATCATCGTCCAGAACGGGATGTAGGGTATCAAATGTTTTTGTAACGCCCAGTACCTCTGATTCGGAAATACCGTAGAAAGGCGGAGCCGTACCAAAATAAGTAGGTGCAAAATGACAGGAACCGCATTGCGCTTTGCCCATAAACAAATTAAATCCGCGCTTCACAGATGCATCCAGTGTAGCAGTTTGTCCGCGCATGTATTTGTCAAACGTTGTATTGAGTTGTATAAACTGCCGTTCAAAATCGGCTATGCAGGTATTGATAGAATAGATAGAAACCGCATCTTTGCCGTATTCCGGAAATGCAGCCGTAAACAAACGAACATACGCTGTATCTGCTTTCAGGCGTTTTAAAATTTCTTCGTAATTATGGTTGTACTCCTGCGGATTAATGACCACATGATCGACCTGTGTTTCCAGGGAGGCTGCAGATAAATCATAAAAATACCCAGCCTGTAAAGCCGCATTTAAAATGGTAGGTGTATTGCGTTTCTGAAAATCTCCGGCTTTATTGGTAATCGCCGTTGGCAGTTTATCCGTAAAGGCATTGGCTGCCTGATGGCAGGACGCACAACTCAAACTGTTATCTGCTGACAAACGTTTATCAAAAAACAAATGCTTACCGAGTTCTTTGTACATCGGGTTATTTTTATAGTATTTATCCTGCGCATAAAATTTCGAATTCAGAAAATCTGCATCGTAAATGGTTTTACTATTTAAATTCACTGCTCTAAAAACCTGCCCGGAAACTTCCAGATACGGAATGCTTAATTTTTGCTGCACAACAGAAAGTGTCTGCGTAAGCGGCTGCAGGTATTTTTTGATCAGCACTAATCGGTCGAGCGTATTGAAGTTTTTATTTTTCAAATATTCAATCGTTGCCTGCATTTGTGTCTGCAGCGATATAATATCCGCAGTGCTTTTATCGTCTTTGTAATACGACACCACCGTTGACATGGCTTGCAGGCCGGCAACGATTTCTTCCACATTATTTCGAAGATTTGGTGAATCAAAAGACACCAGGCTCATGGCTTCTATGCGTATCAGATGAAAACGGATGGCTTCAAAAATATAACTGTCGCGGAGTTGTGCGTCTTTCAGCAATAAATAAAAAGCAAGTGTACGGTATTTCAGCTGCTTGGAGAGGAAAATAATTCTATCGTAATCAAGGCTATCTGCATACAGCTCACTTTCCATTACCTGCAAACCTTCCGGTTTTATATTCGGATTGTATCCGTCGTCCATTTCAACGGCATTCACGCCGTTAAAAAACGGATAGCGGTTGT